>NZ_JAAGPL010000239.1:0-11874 GCF_017104785.1 Burkholderia sp. Ac-20353
TGCGAGCAGCGGATGCCCGGGACGCACCACGGCGGCGACCGGTTCGCCGGTCAGCGGTTCGTAGCGCAGGTGCAGCTTGTCGTGCTCCGCGGAGAGACGGCCGAGCACGATGTCGAGCTTGTCCTGCGCGAGGCGTTCGAGCAGCACGTTGCTGGTATCGATCTCGATGGACACATGGACGCCCGCATGCGTGCCCTTCACGGCGGCGACCGCCGGCGGCACGAGCCGCAGCCCCGGCGACGTGATCGCGCCGACCGCGACGTGCCCGAGGTGTCCGGCCTTCAGCGCGGCGAGTTCCTCGCGAGCCTGGTCGAGACTGCCGAGCGCCGCGCGCGCGTGGCGGATCAGCGCGTCGCCGTACAGCGTCGGCCGCATCCCGCGCGGCAGCCGCTCGAACAGCACCGCGCCGATGGTTTCCTCGAGTTCGCGCAGCAGCTTCGATGCGGCCGGCTGCGTGATGTTCAGCGCGGCCGCCGCGCGATGGATGCCGCCTTCGTCGGCGAGCGCGACGACCAGCAGCAACTGGCGTGTCTTCAGGCGGGTGCGGAATCCCCACGGGCTGGCATCGGGCATTGTACGTACGGGTTTATATCGATATCGAAAGGGGCATCGGAGACGTCGAAAACGTCATTGGAAGGTTATCAAAATTCTACCTAGACTGCGCCGGTATCCCGCTCAAACAGGACGAGACGATGTCGGCGACAAAACCCAGGTTGCGCTCCGCCCAATGGTTCGGCACGACGGACAAGAACGGCTTCATGTACCGGAGCTGGATGAAGAACCAGGGCATCCCCGATCATGAATTCGACGGCCGGCCGATCGTCGGCATCTGCAATACGTGGTCCGAACTGACGCCGTGCAACGCGCACTTCCGCAAGCTCGCCGAGCACGTGAAGCGCGGCATCTACGAGGCGGGCGGTTTCCCGGTCGAGTTTCCGGTGTTCTCGAACGGCGAATCGAACCTGCGGCCGTCCGCGATGCTGACGCGCAATCTCGCGTCGATGGACGTCGAGGAGGCGATCCGTGGCAACCCGATCGACGCGGTCGTGCTGCTCGCCGGCTGCGACAAGACCACGCCCGCGCTGCTGATGGGCGCGGCGAGCTGCGACGTGCCGGCGATCGTCGTGTCCGGCGGGCCGATGCTGAACGGCAAGCTCGACGGCAAGGACATCGGCTCCGGCACCGCCGTGTGGCAGCTGCACGAGTCGCTGAAGGCGGGCGAGATCGACCTGCATCGGTTCCTGTCCGCGGAAGCGGGGATGTCGCGCTCGGCCGGCACCTGCAACACGATGGGCACCGCGTCGACGATGGCGTGCCTGGCCGAAGCGCTCGGCGTCACGCTGCCGCACAACGCGGCGATCCCGGCCGTCGACGCGCGGCGCTACGTGCTCGCGCACATGTCGGGGATCCGCATCGTCGAGATGGCGCTCGACGGGCTCACGCTGTCGAAGGTGCTCACGCGCGCAGCGTTCGAGAACGCGATTCGCGCGAACGCGGCGATCGGCGGCTCGACCAACGCGGTGATCCACCTGAAGGCGATCGCGGGGCGCATCGGCGTGCCGCTCGAACTCGAGGACTGGATGCGGATTGGCCGCGACACGCCGACGATCGTCGATCTGATGCCGTCTGGCCGCTTCCTGATGGAGGAGTTCTATTACGCGGGGGGCCTGCCGGCCGTGCTGCGCCGGCTCGGTGAAGGTGGGCTGCTGCCGCACCCCGGAGCGCTGACCGTCAACGGCAAGACGCTGTGGGACAACGTGTGCAACGCGCCCAGCCATGACGACGAGGTGATTCGCCCGCTCGACCGGCCGCTGATCGCGGACGGCGGAATCCGCGTCCTGCGCGGCAATCTCGCACCGCGCGGCGCGGTGCTGAAGCCGTCGGCGGCGAGCCCCGAGCTGCTCAGGCATCGCGGCCGCGCGGTGGTGTTCGAGAACTTCGACCACTACAAGACGGCGATCAACGACGACGCGCTCGATGTCGATGCGAACTCGGTGCTCGTGCTGAAGAACTGCGGGCCGCGCGGCTATCCGGGAATGGCCGAGGTCGGCAACATGGGCCTGCCGCCGAAGCTGTTGCGGCAGGGCGTGAAGGACATGGTGCGGATCTCCGACGCGCGGATGAGCGGCACCGCATACGGCACGGTCGTGCTGCACGTTGCGCCGGAGGCGGCGGCGGGCGGCCCGCTCGCGGCGGTGCGCACCGGCGACTGGATCGAGCTCGACTGCGATGCGGGCACGCTGCGGCTCGACATCGACGACGAGGAGCTGGCGTGCCGGCTGTCGGACGTCGACCCGGCCGCCGCGCCGGGCGTGGCCGCGCAGCGCGGCAAGGGCGGCTACGCGCGGCTGTACATCGACCACGTGTTGCAGGCCGACGAAGGGTGCGACCTCGACTTCCTGGTCGGCCAGCGCGGCGCCGCGGTGCCGAGCCATTCGCATTGACGCCGCATTGACGCGGGCGTTCCCGATCAGGATCCGAACCATGACACCCAGCCGCTTCCCGCGCTACCGTGGCATCTTCCCCGTCGTGCCGACGACGTTCGCCGAGACCGGCGCACTCGATCTCGCGAGCCAGAAGCGCGCGGTCGATTTCATGATCGACGCCGGCGCCGACGGGCTGTGCATCCTTGCGAACTTCTCCGAGCAGTTCGCGCTCGCCGACGACGAGCGCGACGTGCTCGCGCGCACGATCCTCGAACACGTCGCCGGCCGTGTGCCGGTGATCGTGACGACGTCGTATTACAGCTCGGACGTCTGTGCCGCGCGGAGTCGCAGCGCACAGGACCTTGGCGCGGCGATGGTGATGGCGATGCCGCCGTACCACGGCGCGACGTTCCGCGTGCCCGAGCCGCAGGTCTTCGAATTCTATGCGCGCGTGTCGGACGCGCTCGACATCCCGATCATGATCCACGACGCGCCGGCGAGCGGCACCGCGCTGTCCGCGCCGTTCCTCGCGCGGATGGCACGCGAGATCGAGCAGGTCGCCTATTTCAAGATCGAGACGCCGGGCGCTGCGAACAAGCTGCGCGAGCTGATCCGGCTCGGCGGCGACGCGGTCGAAGGGCCGTGGGACGGCGAGGAGGCGATCACGCTGCTGGCCGACCTGAATGCCGGCGCGACCGGCGCGATGACGGGCGGCGCGTATCCGGACGGGCTGCGGCCGATCCTCGTCGCGCACCGCGAAGGGCGCATCGACGATGCCTATGCGGATTACGCGCGATGGCTGCCGCTGATCAATCACGAGAACCGCCAGGCCGGGTTGCTGGCCGCGAAGGCGCTGATGCGCGAAGGTGGCGTGATCGCGTGCGACCGGCCGCGCCATCCGCTGCCGGACCTGCATCCGGATACTCGCGCCGAACTGGTCGCGATCGCGCGCCGGCTCGATCCGCTCGTGCTGCGCTGGGCGCGTTGAACCCGTCCGGCAGCCGGTTGCCGCGAAAGTCGCGCATGCCGCGCATGCCAAGAATGCTGCATCGCCGTCAGGCACGGCAACGACAACGACAGAGGCAGCGACACCTACATCACGGTCGACAACGACCCGCACCCGGAGGAGACACGACATGACCCGCACGATCCGACGACTGACCCTGCGCGCCGCGCTCGCGGCGCTGATCCTTGCGCCGCTCGGCATGCCGGGCGCTGCCCGCGCCGACACGCCGCTCAAGATCGGCTTTCTCGTGAAGATGCCCGAGCAGGCGTGGTTCATCAACGAGCAGAATGCGGCCACCTCGCTCGGTCAGAAGGAGCGCTTCACGGTCGTGAAGATCGGTACGCCCGACGGCGAGAAGACGCTCGCGGCGATCGACAACCTCGGCGCGCAGGGCGTGCAGGGCTTCGTGATCTGCGCGCCCGACGTGCGGCTCGGGCCCGCGATCGCCGCGCGCGCGAAGCGTTACGACATGAAGTTCGTGACCGTCGACGACCAGCTCGTCGATTCGTCGGGCAAGCCGCTCGCGAACGTGCCGCATCTCGGGATGTCGGCGACGAAGATCGGCAACCAGGTCGGACAGGCAATCGCCGACGAGATGAAGAAGCGCGGCTGGAAGCCCGAGGAAGTCGGCGCGCTGCGCGTGACCAACTACGAACTGCCGACGGCGAAGCTGCGCACCGACGGCGCGACGCAGGCGCTGCTCGCGAACGGCTTCCGCAACGAGAACATCTACGACGCGCCGCAGAAGACGACCGACGACGAAGGCGGGTTCAGCGCCGCCGCGCCGGTGCTCGCGCGGCATCCGAACGTGAAGAAGTGGGTGATCTTCGCGCTGAACGAGGAGACCGTGCTCGGCGCGGTGCGCGCGACCGAGCAGCTGCACATTCCGGCCGCCGACGTGATCGGTGTCGGCATCAACGGCGCGGGCGAGGCGTTCGCCGAGTTCCAGAAGAAGGAGCCGACCGGCTTCTTCGGCACGATCGCGGTCAGCTCGACGAACCACGGCAAGGACAGCACGCAGAACCTCGTCGACTGGATCCGCAACGGCAAGGTGCCGCCCGCCGACACGCAGACGAGCGGCAAGCTGATGACGCGCGGCAACTGGCAGGCCGTGCGCGCCGAGCTGGGCATCTGAGCGACGGCGGCGAGGACGCGATGACGACGACGGCTGGCGAGGACACGATGACGACGACGGACACGAGCAAGCGGGCGGGCTGCGTGGCGGTGCCCGGCTATCGGGCCGCTGCGGGCGCCGAGGACGCCGACGGCGCGCTGCTCGAACTCGACGACATCACGGTGAGTTTTCCGGGCGTGCGCGCGCTTGATGCCGTGTCGCTGTCGGTGCGCGCGGGCGAGGTGCACGGGCTGATGGGCGAGAACGGCGCGGGCAAGTCGACGCTGTTGAAAGTGCTGTCCGGCGTGAACCAGCCGCAGGCCGGCACGCTGACGCTGAACGGCGTCGCGCAGCGTTTTGCGTCGACGCGCGCAGCGCTCGAGGCCGGCATCGCGATCATCTACCAGGAGCTGCATCTGGTGCCCGAGCTGACGGTCGCGGAGAACCTGATGCTCGGGCAGCTGCCGAACCGGCTCGGCGTGGTCGACGAGCGCGCGCTGGTCGCGCGGGCGATGCGCGAGCTCGAACGGCTCGGCGAACGCATCGACCCGAACACGCCGGTCAAGCACCTGTCGATCGGGCAGCGCCAGATGATCGAGATCGGCAAGGCGCTGATGCGCGACGCGCGCGTGATCGCGTTCGACGAGCCGACCAGCTCGCTGTCCGCGCGCGAGACCGCGCAACTGTTCCGGATCATCCACGCGCTGCGCGCGGATGGCCGCGCGATCATCTACGTCACGCACCGGATGGAGGAGGTCTACGCGCTGTGCGACCGCGTGACGGTGTTTCGCGACGGCCGGCGCATCGAGACCTTCGAATCGGTCGCCGACCTCGATCGCGACCGGCTGATCGGCTGCATGGTCGGCCGCCCGATCGCGGACGTATACGGCTACCGGCCGCGCACGGCCGGCAACGTGCTGATCGAGGCGAAAGGGCTGGCCGGGCCCGGGTTGTCCGAACCCGTGTCGTTCAGCGCGTGCCGCGGCGAGATCGTCGGATTCTTCGGGCTCGTCGGCGCCGGGCGCTCGGAGCTGATGAAGCTGCTGTACGGCGCCGTGCGCCCGAGCGCCGGGTACGTCGAGCTGAACGGACGGCGCGTCGCGTTCGCGAGCCCGCGCGACGCGGTGCGTGCCGGCATCGCGCTGTGCCCGGAAGACCGCAAGCAGGAAGGCATCGTCGCGATCGCGTCGGTGGCCGACAACCTGAACATCAGTGCGCGCCGACATTTCAGCCCCGCGCGCATGCTGCTTGCGCCGCGGCGCGAACGCGAACTCGCGCAGCGCTACATCGAGCGGCTCGCGATCAAGACCCGCGACGGCGACACGCCGATCGGCGCGCTGTCGGGCGGCAACCAGCAGAAGGTGGTGCTCGCGCGCTGGCTCGCCGAGCGCATCGACGTGTTCCTGATGGACGAACCGACGCGCGGCATCGACGTCGGCGCACGCGCGGAAATCTACAACCTGTTCTACGAACTCGCGGACGCGGGCCGCACGGTGATCCTCGTGTCGAGCGATCTCGCCGAGGTGATCGGCGTGTCGGACCGCATCGTCGTGATGAAGGAAGGACGGATCGCCGGCTGCATGACGAAGGCGCAGGCGAGCCCCGATGCGCTGATCAAACTTGCGTTGCCGCGCTAGCCGACGCACCACCCGAACGGAAACCCGCACTCGACATGAGCCAGGCCATGCAACCTCAACGCACTTCCTCTTCCACCGACACGCCGGCGCCGGCAGCACGCGCGCGCGGCGGCGTGTGGAACCTGATCAACCGCTCCGGCATCGTGATGGTGTTCGTCGTGCTGTTCGCGACGCTGTCGCTGACCGTGCCGGATTTCCTCACGCCCCGCAACATCCAGGGCCTGCTGCTGTCGGTCACGCTGATCGGCTCGATCGCGGTGACGATGATGTTCGTGCTCGCGCTCGGCGAGGTCGACCTGTCGGTCGCGTCGATCGTCGCGTTCTCGGGCGTCGTCGCGTCGACGCTGATCACCGCGACGCACAGCGTGGTGCTCGGCACTGCGGCCGGCGTGCTCGCGGGCGGCGCGGTCGGGCTCGTCAACGGCGTGCTGATCGCGCGCTGGCGGATCAATTCGCTGATCGTCACGCTCGCGATGATGGAGGTCGTGCGGGGGCTCGCGTTCATCACGTCGAATGGCGACGCGGTGATGATCTCCGAAGAGCGCTTTTTCGAGCTCGGCTCGGGGTCGTTCCTCGGCATCTCGTATCCGATCTGGAGCAACATCGTCGGCTTCGTCGTGTTCGGCTTCCTGCTGCGCAAGACGGTGTTCGGCAAGAACGTGCTGGCGGTTGGCGGCAACGGCGACGCGGCACTGCTCGCGGGACTGCCGGTGATGCGCATCAGGATCACCGTGTTCGTGCTGCAGGGGCTCGTGACCGGCTTTGCCGGCGTGATGCTCGCGTCGCGGATGAGCCTCGGCGACCCGAAGACGTCGGTCGGCCTCGAACTCGGCGTGATTTCCGCATGCGTGCTCGGCGGCGTGTCGCTGACGGGCGGCGTCGCGACGATTTCCGGCGTGCTGGTCGGTGTGCTGATCATGGGCGCCGTGCAGGACGCGATGAGCCTGCTGAACGTGCCGACGTTTTACCAATATCTGATACGCGGCGGGATTCTGTTGCTTGCCGTGCTGTTCGACCAGTATCGTCGCAATCAGCGCCGCGCGATGCGGATCTGACGGCCGGGCCGGGGTCCTGCGAACCATCGCGGCGCGCGAATGCAAACAGGGATTCCGGAGACAGCATGCAACAGGAGAATCAGGCGGCATCGGCGGCGAATGCATCGGCGACGCTGCTCGTGGACTGCCGCAATACGCTCGGCGAAGGCGCGACATGGTGCGATGCGACGCACGCGCTGTACTGGACGGACATCGAAGGCGCGCGGCTGTGGCGCTGCCGCGCGGACGGCTCGGGCACGACGAGCTGGCCGATGCCCGAACGGCTCGCGTGCTTCGCGTTGACCGACGAGCCTGACGTGCTGCTCGTCGGGCTGGCGACGCGTCTTGCGTGCTTCGATGTCCGAACCGCGAGCTTCACGCACATTGCCGACGTCGAGCCCGACCTGCCGACGCGGCTCAACGACGGCCGCTGCGATCCGCACGGCGCATTCGTGTTCGGGATGAAGGACGAAGGCGGCGGCGCGGCACCGCGCGCGATCGGCGGGTTCTACCGCCTCAACCCGGACCTGACGCTCGAACGGCTCGCGCTGCCGCCGGCTGCGATCGCGAACAGCATCGCGTTCTCGCCGGATGGATCGCGGATGGTCTTCTGCGATTCGCCCGCGCGTGAATTGCTCGTCTGCGATTACCACGCGGATGGCAGCGTCAGCAGCGTGCGGCCGTTCGCACGCGTGACGGATAAAGACGGCGAACCGGACGGCTCGACGGTCGACCGCGACGGCGGCCTGTGGAATGCGCAGTGGGGCGCGCGGCGCGTGGTCCGCTACGGTCCGGACGGCGTCGAGACCGATCGCATCGCGGTGCCGACCGCGCAGCCGAGCTGCGTGGCGCTCGACGAAGCCGGGCGCCTGTATGTGACGAGTGCGCGGGTCGGGCTGGACGAAGCGGCACTCGCGAACGACGCGCACGCCGGCAGCGTGTTCGTCGCGCAGACGCGATACGCAGGCTTGCCGACGGCGCGCTTTGCGTTGACTCGGGCAAGGTGAGCACGTCGGCGCACCTTGGGCCTACTGCGCAGCAAGCCCGAGCAACGCGACCGCATTGTCCTTGAGGATCAGCGGATGCACGTCGGGCCGGAACCCGGCGTGCTGGAAATCCTCGAGCCACCGGTCCGGACGAATCAGCGGAAAATCCGACGCGAACAGCACCTTGTGCCGGAGCAGCGTATTTGCGTACTTGACGAGTTCCGGCGAGAAATACTTCGGCGACCACCCGGAAAGATCGATATAGACGTTCGGCTTGTGCAGCGCGATCGACAGCGCCTGCTCCTGCCATGGCCACGACGGATGCGCGATCACGATCTTCATGTCGGGAAAATCCGCGGCGACGTCGTCGAGATGAATCGGTTCGGAATACTTGAGACGCAGACCGCCGCCGCCGCGCATCCCCGAGCCGATGCCGGAATGGCCGCTGTGGAACACGGCCGGCAGCCCGTGCTCGGCGATCACCTCGTAGATCGGCCATCCGATCCGGTCGTTCGGAAAGCATCCCTGCATCGTCGGGTGGAACTTGAAGCCCTTTACGCCGTGTTCCTCGATCAACCGGCGCGCGTCGCGCGCGCCGAAGCGGCCCTTGTGCGGATCGATGCTCGCGAACGCGATCATGATGTCGCTGTTCTCGCGCGCGAAATCCGCGATCTCCTCGTTCGGGATGCGGCGCCGGCCGAGGTTCGACTCGCAGTCGACGGTGAACATCACGAAGCCGATCCGGCGCTCGCGGTAGTACGCGATCGTTTCGGGAATCGTCGGCCGGCGGCCCTGCTTCAGCACCGTGCCGAAATACTTGTCGGCCGCGTCGTCGAATGCCTTCCCGAACAGGTCGAGCGGCTGGCAGCACGACACCTCGGCGTGCACGTGCGTATCGATCGCAATCAGGTTCCGGATATCCAAGCGTGTCTCCTCATGTCATGAAGCGTGATGCGCGAACGCGGTGCGTCGCGCGAAGCCGCGCGTTCACGCCCGATTAGGGGTTTGTCCCGAGCCCCGGTCATTCTACTTTACATATCAGGTTACCTGATAGTAAATTGGCAGCGAGTCGCGAGTGGCGGCACTGTCATGGGAGAACGAAGATGAGTTACGAAGGTCGCTGGAACACCGTGAAGGTCGTGGTCGAGGGCGGGATCGCGTGGGTCGCGCTGAATCGTCCGGAGAAGCGCAACGCGATGAGCCCGACACTGAACGCGGAGATGATCGACGTGCTGGAAACGCTCGAGCTCGACGGGGAAGCGCAGGTGCTCGTGCTGACCGGCGAAGGTGACGCGTGGACGGCCGGGATGGACCTGAAGGAGTATTTCCGCGAAGTGGATACGGGCCCGGAGATCCTGCAGGAGAAGATCCGCCGCGATGCGAGCCGCTGGCAGTGGCAGCTGCTGCGCATGTATGCGAAGCCGACGATCGCGATGGTCAACGGCTGGTGCTTCGGCGGCGGTTTCTCGCCGCTCGTCGCGTGCGATCTGGCGATCGCGGCCGACGAAGCGGTGTTCGGGCTGTCGGAGATCAACTGGGGCATCCCGCCCGGCAACCTCGTCAGCAAGGCGATGGCGGACACGGTCGGCCACCGCCAGGCGCTGTACTACATCATGACCGGCGACACGTTCACGGGGCAGGAAGCCGCGCAAATGGGGCTCGTCAACAAGAGCGTGCCGCGTGCGCAGCTGCGCGACGAAGTGCGCGCGCTTGCCGCGAAGCTGCTGGACAAGAACCCGGTCGTGATCCGCAACGCGAAGCACGGCTTCAAGCGCTGCCGCGAACTGACGTGGGAGCAGAACGAGGACTACCTGTACGCGAAGCTCGACCAGGCGAACCATCGCGATCCGGAAGGCGGCCGCGAGCAGGGGCTCAAGCAGTTCCTCGACGACAAGAGCATCAAGCCGGGCCTGCAGGCGTACAAGCGCTGACACGGCGCACCGCACGCAACCGGATCTGAGCGGAGAGACAGCACAATGCACGAAGTGAGTTTGTTGATCGACGGCGTGTCGCGCGGCGCGTCGGACGGCAGCACGTTCGACCGGATCGATCCGGCGACGGGGCAGGTGGCGTCGCGCGCGGCCGCGGCGACGCTCGCCGACGCCGATGCGGCGGTCGCAGCGGCCGCGCGCGCGTTTCCCGCGTGGGCGGCGCTTGCGCCGACCGAGCGGCGCCGGCGTCTGATGGCCGCCGCCGACGGGATGGATGCGCGTGCCGCCGAATTCATCGAGACGGGCCGCGCGGAAACCGGCGCGATGGCGAACTGGTACGGCTTCAACGTGATGCTCGCCGCGAACATGCTGCGCGAGGCGGCTGCGATGACGACCCAGATCGACGGCGCGGTGATCCCGTCCGACGTGCCGGGCAGTCTTGCGATGGCCGTGCGCCAGCCGTGCGGCGTCGTGCTCGGCATCGCGCCGTGGAATGCGCCGGTGATCCTCGCGACCCGCGCGCTCGCGATGCCGCTCGCGTGCGGCAACACGGTCGTGCTGAAGGCGTCGGAAGGCTGCCCGGGCGTGCATCGGCTGATCGGCAGCGTGCTGCACGACGCGGGCCTCGGCGACGGCGTCGTCAACGTGATCACGCATGCGCCGCAAGACGCGCCCGCGCTCGTCGAGCGGCTGATCGCGAACCCGGCCGTGCGGCGCGTGAACTTCACGGGCTCGACCCGCGTCGGCCGGATCGTCGCCGAGCTGGCGGCGCGGCATCTGAAGCCCGCGCTGCTCGAACTCGGCGGCAAGGCGCCGGTGCTCGTGCTCGACGACGCGGATCTCGACGCGGCGGTCGATGCGGTCGCGTTCGGCGCATTCTTCAACCAGGGGCAGATCTGCATGTCGACCGAGCGCGTGATCGTCGACAGCAAGGTCGCGGACGCATTCGTCGACAAGCTCGTCGCGAAGGCGCGCACACTGAAGGCTGGCAACCCGGCGGCGCCCGGCGTGGTGCTCGGTACGCTCGAAAGCGCGGCGGCCGCGCAGCGCATCGCGGCGCTCGTTGCCGATGCGCGCGAGCACGGCGCCGCGCTGCCGCTCGGCTGCGAGGTCGACGGCGCGGTGATGCAGCCGACGATCGTCGATCGCGTCACGCGCGACATGAAGCTCTACGCAGACGAATCGTTCGGGCCGGTCGTGACCGTGCAGCGCATCGACGGCGACGAAGCCGCGCTCGCGGCCGCTAACGACAGCGAATACGGGCTGTCGGCGGCGGTGTTCAGCCGCGACATCGCGCGCGCGATGAATGTCGCGAAACGCGTCGAGTCGGGCATCTGCCACATCAACGGCCCGACCGTGCACGATGAGGCGCAGATGCCGTTCGGCGGCGTGAAGGCGAGCGGCTACGGCCGCTTCGGCAGCAAGGCGTCGATCGCCGAGTTCACCGACCTGCGCTGGATCACCGTGCAGACCGGGCCGCGTCATTACCCGATCTGAGCGGGCCGCGGCAGCGCGGCAACGGTAACGACAACGGCAACACCATAACGAAGTGCCCGCCGGGCGCCCAGCGAGTGCGTCCGGCGGGCCCGGCCCCGCTGGATGGGCCCAGAGTGCGAAGCATCGGACCGAACCGGAAGCCGAGGCGCCAGGTTCGGCCGACACAGGAGACACACCTTGATTGCGGATCCGACCCAACCGCGCGGCGCCGCCGCCGCGCCGCCCGCGCCCGCCGGCTACCGG
>NZ_JAAGPL010000240.1:0-11915 GCF_017104785.1 Burkholderia sp. Ac-20353
GGCAAACATCGACGTGCGTGGCGGCACCGCGGGCGGTCTTTCGGGCGGCACGGTCAGTCTGCGCGCGCCGCTGCTGAGCAACGGCGAGGTTCCAGTCTCGATTGACAGTAACGCGCAGATCAAGGGCTCGCGTGCGACGACGCTCGAAGCGTATGCGGTGTGGAGCACGACCGACGCGACGACGGGCGCGCGGCATTTCGACGGGATTGTCGATCCGGCCGGATGGTACGACAGCCGGGGCAACCTGGTATCGGGCACGTTCACCGACCAGAGCGGCCACACAGTGCTCGCTTATACGGCGGGCAGCATGACCGCGGACCAGCTCAAGCCATACCTGACCAGTGACTATTTCACGCCGGCGCGGGGCGCGGCGAACCCGGATCACCAATCGTTCTACGGCTACGTGAACGGCGATGCGAAGGCCGCGGTGCCGGGCACGCTGATGAATTTCGTCGAAAACGGACTGACGGGCGTGGCGAACCAGTTCGCCGGGAGCAACGTCGCGAATCTGCATGTGGTGCCTGGCATTGAACTGGATAATCCGAGCTCGACGATCAATGGCGGCGATATTTCGGTACTGACGAACTGGAACCTGAGTGCGGGTGCGTCACCTACGCAACTGGCGTATCGGTTCAATGGGCAGGCGCCGGACATTACCTTCCGTGCCGACAACAACGTGAAGGTCAACGCGAGCCTGACGGATGGGTTTTTCCAGATTGCGAATCCCACCGGCGCTGTCGCTGCGATTCCCGTGCCCGCCGGGTCGGATTTCAATACGACGTATGCGGGATTCAACAGGCCGATGGTATTTGATGGCCGTGCTAGCTATTCGCTTGGCTACTATAGCAATGCTCGCGGGTTCCACTACGGCATCACAGCGCCGCAGAACATTGCGATCACACCAGCCAATGCTGCCGAAGTAGCGCAATATCAAGGACAGTACGACGCTTATCAGCAGTTTCTTGAGGGTGTAGTAAATTCGTCATCCAAAAATTCGGCTTTCCAGTATGCAGTCCCCTACAGTCGTAGTGCTCCAATTCCTGGACAACCGATGCTGTCGGTGACACCGCCATCTGCAATAGAAGCAGCGTCCGACGCCACGCTATATCTGCGATACCTTGCTGATTACAAGAGCGTATTCAATTCATTGTTCAATCTGGAGATAAAGACCGGGGTGGCCGGCTACCTGCCCTTCCTGCAGCCGCCTCCGCCAGTTCTTGCACCGGTGATCCCCACGTCAACGATCCCGAACGGCACGATCGCAACAGACAACTCGCCCTCCCCAGTGGCTGTCGCGGGCAACGCATTGCCGATGCTATCGGCGTCGTTGACTGGCGGTTCGAGTTCATCGTTCCGGATCGTTTCCGGAGCCGATACGTCGAGTGCGAATCCGTTGGCATTGCAAGCGGCGTCGCTCTTTTCGGCGTCTGGGGGGACTCCGTTGGCGGGCGGCGGCAACGTCACGCTGGACGGGCATTTCGCCTACGACAATTCGAACAACCCGAACAATCCGAACGCGCTGACATTGGTCGCGCCAATGATGATTCGCACCGGTACTGGCTCAATCGATATTGCGGCGGGAAGCAACGTCGTGCTGCAGGACAAGGTCGCGCCGGGCGTCATCTATACAGCCGGTGCGCCGACGGCCGCGGCAGGTGCGCCGGGTGTGGGAAACACCGTTACGATCGTGAACGGCAATGCGTCTCAAGGTCGTCAGAACATTCTTGTTTCTCCGAGCGTGAACCCTGACTCCGCCGGCGATATTTCCATTTACGCGCAGCGCGATATCACCGGCATTGAAAACGTGATCGATCAGACCGGAGCGATATCGGGCTTGGCCGGCAACAACATCAGCCAGTTCTGGTGGCAGTGGATGGAAATCGGCAATCCGACCGGCTCGGTCGGCCTCAGCAAGCCCGTGACGCAGACGGTGCAAACGTCGATCAACTTTGGCGCGTTCGATCAGGGGGTGATGAGCGTCGGCGGCAATGTCTCGGTGACGGCCGGCGGCAACATCACGGACCTGGCGGTGTCGCTGCCCACCACGTGGTATCTGACCAATGCGAATACGGATACTCCGACCGTTAATACGGTCGGCGGTGGCAATCTGTCCGTGCACGCGGGTGGAAGCATCCTGAGCGGCGACTATTTTGTTGCGAAGGGGACGGGAACGATCGCGGCGGGCGGGCTGATCGGTACAGATGGCGTGAACTACACGACTTACAATCCGAGCTATGGCAATGTCGGGCAGCCTCTCATTTTGTCGTTGGGACCGGTGGCTACGCTGCTTGCAACGCAGGATGGAGTATTGAACGTCAGTGCACGGCAAGGCGCAAACATCGGGGGAGTGTTCAATCCATCCTACCTGGCGGGTGGAGATGGGCAAGGATACTCGGCGGCGTCAGCGGTAAGCGTTGCATCGACGACGGGGGACATCGTCCTCGGAACGCTGAATCCCAGCGCGAAGGCATTGTTTGGAGCAAATAGCGGGACGAGTGCAATTTTGCCTGCGACGGTCAGTTTGACTGCTTTCACCGGCGGTCTGGCGATCGAATCCAGTGGCGAACTCTATCCGTCTGCCACCGGAAATCTGAGCCTGATTGCGGACCAGTCGATCGAATTTTCCAGTCTGAATGGCTTGGCTTCCAGTTTGCAGGGAACATCGTATGCGACCCAACCGGTATTCGGGATGCTTGATGAAGACCCCTCATCGATGCCGTCGGCGTTGAACCCGAATGCGAGTGTTCCGTTTGCGACGGATAGCACGATCGGCGCTCATGCACAAACTCCGTTGCATGCGAATGACACGGCTCCGGCGCGCATTTACAGCCTGAACGGCAGCATTGTCAACGGCATTCTTGAGTCCACGGGCTACTACGATAACTTGCTTACGGTTTCAGTCGGCAAGCCAGCCTTGATCCAGGCGGGGCAGGACATCGTGAACCTGGCATTCCAGGGGCAGAACCTGCGCAGTTCGGACGTGTCGCGCATTGTGGCCGGGCGCGACATTTACGACGCGCCGAACTCGTATAGCGGAACGGGAGCGGTGCCGGCGCTAGTAATCGGAGGTCCCGGATGGTTCGATGTACAGGCGGGGCGCAATATCGGGCCGTTGACTACGGCGAGTGTGGCCGCGGGAGCGGCGCTGACCGGCATCGATGCGGTGGGCAACGCGAACAACCCGTACCTGCCGCACGAAAGCGCGAACGTCAACGTGCTGTTCGGCGTTGGGCCCGGCGTCGATCTGTCGGGGTTCGTCTCCACCTATATCGCGCCGGGCAGCTCGGTTGCGGGCGTGCCGAGCGCTACGCCGGCGCTGATCGCGTTCATGAAGGACTACGACGCGGGGCAGATCGTCGACACCGGTTTGGCACAGGACAAGCAGGACGCGCAGACGAAGGTGGACAAGATGACGGCCGACGATGCGTGGAAGCAGTTCCAGGCATTGCCGTCTTACGTACAGCAGTTCTTCGCGGAAAAGGTGCTGTTCAACGTGCTGACCCAGGTCGGCGAGGACTACAACAATTCGGCGAGCCCGTATTACCAGAAGTACGCACGCGGCTACGAGGCGCTGACCACGATGTTCCCCGCGTCGCTTGGCTATACGGCGAACAATCTCGGCGGCGGCAGCAATGGTGCGAACAAGCAGGTGAGCACCGGCAATCTCGACATGCGCAGCACGACGATCCAGACGCAGCAAGGCGGCAACATCTCGATCCTCGGGCCGGGCGGGCAGGCGCTGGTGGGCAGTACGTCGGCGCCACCGCAGATCGTCGACAGTACCGGGAAGGTCGTCGCCGGCCCGGGCACGATGGGTATCCTGACGCTGGAGAAGGGCGACGTGAACATCTTCACCGACCAGAGCCTGCTGCTGGCGCAGAGCCGGATCTTCACCGAGCAGGGTGGGGACATGACGATCTGGAGTTCGAACGGCGACATCAACGCGGGTAAGGGGGCGAAGTCGGCCGCGGATGTGCCTGCGCCGCAGTACGTGTGTGACGCGAACCATTACTGCACGGTCGATGCGCGGGGTGAAGTGACAGGCGCGGGGATCGCGACGCTGCCGAGCGCGGGCGTGCCGGCGGGCACGGTGAACCTGATCGCGCCGCGCGGCACGGTGGACGCAGGTGACGCGGGGATTCGCGCGGGCAACCTGAACGTCGCGGCGCTGCGCGTGGCGAACGCGGACAACATCCAGGTGACCGGCAAGGCGACCGGCATCCCGATGGTGCAGGCGGTGAACACGGGTGCGCTGACCGCAGCCAGCTCGGCCGCCTCAGCGGCCAGCCAGATGGTGCAGGACATCGTGAAGAACAATGCTTCTGGTGCCAGCCAGCGACGCTGGACGATTTCTGTGCAGGTGGAAGGATTCGGTGATACGGGAGGGGACGATGCGCGCAAGCGGCGCGGGTCGGCACCCGCTGCGCTGAATCCCGCGAGCCCGGTCGCTATCCTCGGGTTCGGGCAATTGGGCGACAGCCAGCGTGTGCGCTTGACCAGCGACGAGAAGAGGAGGCTCGACGGAACGTACTGAGCGCAGTGGAAGGGGCGACGCGCCTGCTCTTCGGCGCGTCGGCGGATCGAAAGCTCGATCCAGGGTGCGTGCAGCTCGTTATTCAAAGTCGAGAAGTCCAGCGATTCGCACAGGTCATGCGGTGTAGTCACGGGGCCAAGACGGAGCGAGCCCGGTGGCCGTCACGTCTTTGAGTATGAACTTCGCCTGCTTCGCTACGGAGCCAACCTGCGCTCGCATAGACCACCACGCATCTATCAATGCTGTCTCCTGAGCGGATCTTGAAAAAACTCTGCGGGTTGTTGCGACTGGGTGCGTCTAGAGCTATATGGCGGGATGGATGCGAGATTTTTACTACCGCAATTAAGTTTAAATGTATTTGAAAGTTTAAAAGGGTGGGCCGCGTCGAAGAATTGCGACAGATAGTTGAGTGGTGCTGCACTTCGATGGATGTGCCAGCAGGTGTTTGCGGCGTGACTTGGCGATCGGTCGACCGTTCACGAATGTGTCGGATGTGGCGTCGTGCACTCGCGGGCCTGAGCTGGCCGCAAGATAGCTGAATGTCGCCAGACCCGTGAGAAACCAGGCGTTGCTGGACTTGTCACTTTCTTGTCCGTATTGGTCTAGCGTAAAAGATGCTACTTCCGCAAATGTGGTTGAGAAAGCAATGGCTGCGACGTGCCTTGCGTGACTATCCGGTCTATGACCCACCGCACAAGCTCGAGGAGCGGCTGCTCTCGAAAGAAAGGGCGGCGGAGAATTTCGATTACTTCATGAGTGTACGGTTGCGCCGGCTGGAGCACCTTCGGGGCTGGCTGCGCCGCTTTTTTCGGGTCGAACTGACGCTGGACAGAAATGGTGTGCAG
The DNA here is from genome assembly GCF_017104785.1 of Burkholderia sp. Ac-20353. Classification (NCBI taxonomy): domain Bacteria; kingdom Pseudomonadati; phylum Pseudomonadota; class Betaproteobacteria; order Burkholderiales; family Burkholderiaceae; genus Burkholderia; species Burkholderia sp. Ac-20353. The sequence continues at coordinate 5,380 of NZ_JAAGPL010000240.1, forward strand.
AGACTGAACCGGTGGGCCAACAAGTATGCCGGACTATTGCTTGTCACCGGTCCAAACGGGTATCCAACGAATACGTATTTCGACTACCAGCCATCGTGGATAGATGATGACACTGGTTGCAATGTCGTCTTCGACATGGGTATCGCAATCGGTGAATCAATGATCGCCCAGTGTCCGAAACTGTATTGGGATATGGATCCGATCTCCGCGATCCTGCCACGTATGGCAAGAAGCATGAAAAATGAGAGTGGAACAAGCTTCCAAAGGGCAACGATAACGGGTTTCGAAAATCCGGCGACCTGGAAGGCTCCGCTTCACGATATCTATATATTCTCAGCTGAAATGCAGCTTTACGTGATGACATTCAAAGGCATCCGGCGTCTTCGTCGTAAGCCACGTTCTTTGCGCCGCGAAAAGCTCGGGACAATTCTAAGCGGATTTGACGCCGGCGTACGCGCATATGCAAATCCCCGTCGTGATGAGCAGCGCAAATTCATGTCGAACGCGGAGTATTTCAAGTTGATCGATTCCCAATATGACGGCGAGGGCGAGCATGAGTGATTCCCAACAATGGACAGTCTATGGGCCTGATGCGGCGGGCGGCACTGCTTACGGCGCAGGTCTCGGGGTTCTTACACGCTACCCAATTACGGAGCCAATCTGCAATCGCGTGGACCAAGGCGCATATATCAACGCTTCCTCCTAAGCGGATCTTGCAAAGAACGATACGGGTAATCGCGATCGGGGACGTCTATAGCTATATAGCGGGATGGATGCGAGATTTTTATTTGTGTAAGGAAATTTGAATTTATTCGAAAGTTTGAGGGGTGGGCCGCGTAAACGAGTTGCGACAGATAGTTGAGCGATGGTGCGCTTCGATGGATGTGCTCGCAGGTGTTTGCGGCGTGACTTGGCGACTGGCCGACCGTTCACGAATGTGTCGGATGTGGCGTCGTGCACTCGCGAGCCTGAGCTGGCTGCAAGATAGCTGAATGTCGCCAGAACCGTGAGAAACCAGGCGTTGCTGGACTTGCCTCTATCATGTCCGTATTGGTCTAGCGTAAAAGATGCTACTTCCGCAGATGTGGTTGAGAAAGCAGTGGCTGCGACGTGCGTTGCGTGACTATCCGGTCTACGACCCACCGCACAAGGTCGAGGAGCGCCTGCTTTCTAAAGAGCAGGCACGCGAAAACTTCGACTACTTCATGAGCGTGCGCGTGCAGCGCGTTGCGCATTTTCAACGCTGGCTGCATTGTTATTTTCGAGTCAACCTTACGCCAAATAGGCAAGGCGTCAGACGGCTGAATCAGTGGGCGAACAAGTATGCTGGACTTTTACTTCCCATTGGTTCGGATGGTCACCCGACAGATACGTATTTCGATTACCAGCCCTCCTGGACAGGCGATTGTGCTGGTTGCAACGTTGTTTTCGATATGGGTATCGCCATGGGCGAATCCATTATTGCCCAGTGTCCGAACTTACACTGGGATGTAGACCCGATTTCAGCAATCTTGCCACGCGTAGCTAAAAGTCTAAAGCAATCAGCCGGAGCAAGTTTTCAGCGACCAGTCGTTACGGGATTTGATAATTTGGCGACATGGTATGGGCCGCTACACGATATTTATATATCTGTAGCCCAGATATGGCGTTATCTAACGACATATGCTGGTATCAATCGATTTTATAGTAAGAGATCCTCTGCATCAAGACGTAGCCTGAGGCGGACACTGGTGAGCGAATTTGACGCCACGCTGAGAGCCTACCCGATAGCCGATTCGAATGGGTTGCGAAATCGAATGTCGGATTCAGAATATTTCAAGCTAATCGACTCTCAATCTGATGACGAGGAAGAAGGCCATGAGTGACTCGCAATGGACTGTATATGGGCTCGACGCAACGGGTGTCATGCTCTATGACGCGGGTCTGGGCGTTCTAACGCGTTATCCGATGGCAGCAGGTGATTATCTCGCGAATCTTGGGAGTAACAGCTGTTGAACCTGCCCCACCTCGAAGATATGACGGCCGAATGCAGTGACAGGCGCGCTGGGGATAAATTGAATTTACCGATATGAATACCTATGGAAAACCGGAGTAGATCGTGAAGACATCAGGCGTCCGTGTGTCATTTGATCTTATGCTGCTCGTCAATCGCGTTGTCGCTCTCGCCTGCGTAGGTGTGTTGGCGCTTCCATCAGTTAGCCATGCCGATGTCGGCGTTATGGAACCCGTCTGGAGTCGGCCACCTCGCGTGTATGAGCTGCCGCATCAACTGTCGGTTCCGCGAATAGAACAAGTGCGCGATACGGTAAAGATCGGTAATTTCGACGTCGACGGTGCGACGGTCGATATAGTTCTGGTGGGAAACGGAGAGAGGCTACTCGGCGGGAGCGGTAATGCAAGGAGGATCCATAGTGGCCTGTACGAGTTGTCAGCCGATCATCCTGATCATTGTGCGCTGAAGCTGTACGTCGAGCCCCGTCGTATCGGCATAAAAGGGACGCAGGGGGATGCTGCCGACGATCGTTTCTGTCCGATCGAGACAATCTGGATTCCTATAAAAAAGTAAACGTGAGCTATCGGATGTGGATATGAGCGCACGAGATGTAGAGCTGCTCATGTGAATAGTTCGAAATAGTGACAAGCATCGATTCAAATGACGGACGGCCCCCCAAACCTTCAGCGTTGACTTGCAATAAAGAAGATAGACATGGGTTGGAAAACACAACTGATCCTCATTCGCCCGACCACTCTTGCCAATGGTCCTGACGGACTTCTTGCTGCGTTTGGATATGACAAACGGCGTCGCCTTGACGATGTATCGTTTGGCGGGTGTGGGGCGGGAGACGTATGGATCGGATCGGTGGGCGAATGCGTCGTGATCTACACGACGCTCGCCTGGAGCTTTCTGGATGACGCTGACGCAACGGCGGACTTTGTGCAGTTCAGAAACGCACTGCTCCAGCAGTACTCGGAGGCCGAGATCGTCGTTGTGACGCTCCATAGCGTCATCGAGCAGTGGGGCTTCGTGTTCTATCGTAACGGCGCCCTGTTGCGGTGTCAGCATGGATACGATGGCATGGTGCTTCGCGATGAGGGAGCGCGTCTTCCCATTGAGAATGGCATCTTTCCTGGCCTGCAGCGCTTTGAAGACGACGGAGGATCGATCTCCTATCGCGAGCCAATGGAACCTGGTCTTGACATGACGGAGGCCGACCTGGGGACATATCGGGTTTGGGAGATCATTCGGTCGTATACAGGTTTCTCATTGGACAGCAGACAACTGGATGAGACGATGGGAACAAGCTTCTTGCTAAGCGACGAACAACCCCGGACACCCCCCGTAACCCATCGCCCGGAATCCCGTCCGCGCTCCTGGTGGAAATTCTGGCGCCGTTGATCGCGCTTGCTGGCTGACAGACAAACGTAGCGAAGTTTTCCGCGCGCCGGTTTTCCGCTTCGGCTTGCGTCCGGCGGGTTGCTTTTATCCCTGCGACGCTTGTCCGTTGTGCCGACTTTAGATTGTCACATTCGGTTTTTACGATACGTCGTCCAGTTTCATGCGATCAGTGCCTCGAAGACCACGATGCGCTGTCCATTCTCTCCAGCATTGACCTTATGACAGGCTCCCTGGCGTCGCCCGGTGCTCTGGCGCTCGCTGTCTGCGTCGCATTAGGGAGTGTCGTGATGATGCAGTGCAGGGCGCAGGAAGCGGGGCAGGCAGGCCGTGCATCTGTTGCGGGATCGATCCATCTCGACATCCCGGCACAGTCTCTCGCTCGGGCCATGCAGGCCTATAGCCGTGTGTCCGATCTGCTGGTCATGGTGGATGCCGCGTTGCTGGACCAACGGATGAGTCCGGGGGTGGTCGGGGACTATTCTCCACAAGAGGCGCTGCGCCACCTTCTGGCCGGAACGGGGCTTACGCCACAATTTACCAGCGATAATTCTGCGGTCATCGTGCCTTCGCCCCAACAGCAGACGTCGACGAATGCGTCTTCCGACTTGATCTCAGCTCCTGCAATCGACGCGAATCAGGTGACGTCGGCCTACGCACTTGTCATTCAGGCTCGCCTGACGGAGGCGCTATGTCAGTCTCCGCTAACTCGACCCGGGAGTTACCGACTGGCAGTGCAATTGTGGATTGGCGCGACGGGGGCCGTCACCGCGTTGAGGCTTCTTGGTTCGACGGGAGATGCTGGCAGGGATGCCGCAATTGGTCGCGTGTTGCGTGATCTGGTGTTCGATACAGGGCCTTCGTTGAATCTGCCGCAGCCGGTCACCATCCTGTTGCGCCCCGAGAACACTCGCATCGTCAGTGGCTGCGGCCAATCCAGTCAGGCAGTGAGCGCCGATGTCCGCTAACAGTACACTCACGGAACTGAAGGAGCGACTGGTCGAGCGCTACGCGGCGTTACGCAGGCGGCTCGAGCACATTACCGGTTCCAGGGACGACGCATCCGAAGTGCTTCATGAGACCTGGATGCGCCTCGAAAACATGACGGAAATGGGACGCGTCGCCAATCCCGACGGGTTCCTGATTCGCATGGCTTCCAACGTCGCAATCGATCGGTTTCGACGCGAGCGACGGCATTTTCACGATGTGGTCGACGATGACACGCCCGAGGTTCCGGACGAGCTGGCCGATCCCGAACGGATCGTAGCCAGCCGAAATCAGCTCGCGGCGCTGGAAGAGGTGTTGCGCAGCCTGACGCCGCGCCAGCGTGCGATCGTGTGGGCGTCCCGGGTGGATGGTCAGGTGAACCGGGAGATTGCCGAACGGTTCAACATCTCGCTTCGTCTGGTGGAGAAGGAACTGAGCCTTGCGCTGAAGCTCTGTACTCAACGCATGTGGGAAAGGTCGCATGGCGATCAGCCCATGCAAAACAGAAACGTGGAATCCGATGGCCGTGAGTAAGCTCGACGAGTCGTGGCAGGTGCTCGAGCGGAAGGCCCGGGCATGGGTGATCCGCATGCATTCGGGAGACGCGACGCCCGACGACAGGGCGGCGTTCCTGCGCTGGTGCGCCGAGCGCCCTGAGCATGCGCGAGCGGCTGCAACGATAGGTGCCACCCTGAGTGCCATTGATTTGCTGGCGCCAAAGCTGGCGGCTGAGGATGCCGCGTCCGGCGAGCTCTGGACCGGTGTTCCCCGACGGTCCATCCCGCGGCCGGGGAGGCGGGCGTTCGTCGGCTTTGCCGTTGCCGCTGGCGCTTCATGGCTGGCGTTGCGTCCCCCCTTGCAGCTATGGCCGTCCGTCGGAGATCTCGCAGCCGACTATCGCACTGGAACAGGCGAGCAACGCCGCGTGACGCTAGCTGACCACGTAGCGATCGAGATGAACACGCAGACGCGGATTGATCTGCTGCCGGCGCGGTATGAGCAGTCAGGTCGGCCGGGTATCGAACTGCTGTCTGGCGAAGCGGAAGTTGTTGTCGGTGCGCCGCTGAATGTTCGCGCGCAAGCTAACGCGCCAGTTGTCGTCGTGGCAGGGCGCGGTCGCATGCTGGTGCAGGCCGCGCGCATGAATGTGCGGCGTAACGGCGAACAGTTGTGCGTCACATGCCTGTCGGGATCGCTTCAGGTCGAGCATCGCGAGCGGCGGCTGACCCTCTCCGCGGACGACCAGCTTGTCTATGACGACCGTCACGTGGGTGACATATCCCGTGTGGACTCGAGCGCCGTCGTCGCGTGGCGTCATGGCCTGCTGGTGTTCAATGACGTGCCGCTTGCGCAGGTCGTCGCCGAAATCAATCGCTACCGGCCAGGGAAACTCATTCTTCGCAATGCGGGACTTGGAGAGCGGCGCGTGCAGGCGAAGCTTTCGATCGGCGAGATCGACCGCGCGATCGACATGATGCAGCAGGTCTATGGCGCGCAAGTCACCAGGTTGCCGGGCAGCATAATCCTCCTGAGCTAAGGTCGCGGCAGCGTGCCAGTCAGCCCCGCTGTCACGCCCGTCAAGAAAGCAGCTGTCGTTTTTTCCATCGTCCATTGCGCCAGGCCGGGCGGTACTGCAACCCACCATACGGTCGGGCGGCGCGTTCTTTCGATCCTCCCTCGATCCCGTCGCCCCGTAACTCCTCTCGATCACGACACGCCGCGACGCGTGCGGGGTTTTAAAACTCGCTTCGTCAGAACCATTAGAGCACTGCGTCGATCAGGTACGGGGTGCGCAGGATTCCGGTTTCGGAGCGATATGTGTCGACTGTCCATTCGCGTCTGGTCCGGAAGGTTTGGGTTCGCCATTAACGGTGGTTCGCTTGAAATCGGGGAAGTCACGCATGGGCGCTCGTAATCTCACATCATCCAGCCTCATTCACAAGCGAGCCCGGCCGGGTACGCCAAGACCGAGCGCGATCTACCACACGATCGTGTTGATGCTTGCAGCCGGCGCGACGGTGCACGCGCACGCTGCCGGGATCATGAATCTCGGGCAGGCGACGGCGCGCGCGTCGGGTGGCGGCGCGGGCGGCAGCGGCGTGCCGGGCGTGCCGAACCTCGGCGTGTCGGCGCAGCAGGCGCTGCAGGCGAGCCA
>NZ_JAAGPL010000241.1:0-11634 GCF_017104785.1 Burkholderia sp. Ac-20353
CGCCGCCAACACGGCCGCGAACGCGCCGGCCTCCGCGGGCAGCGGATCGACCAGCACTGCGTCGAACGCCACGCAGCCCGACCAGCCGTACGTCGACCCCGACGTGTACGGCACCGGCCCCAACGACGCGGTCACCGACGCGACCGAAGGCGCCGCGGTCGTGCACCGGCAGGTGACGATCGGCGGCAAGGTCGTCAACTACACGGCGACCGCCGGCCACCTGACGACGATCGACCCCGTCACGTCGCAGCCGAACGCGAAGATGTTCTATGTCGCGTACACGCAGGACAATCCCGATCCGTCGAAGCCGCGGCCGGTCACGTTCTTCTACAACGGCGGCCCCGGTTCGTCGTCGGTGTACCTGCTGCTCGGCTCGTTCGGGCCGAAGCGCCTGCAGTCGTCGTTCCCGAACTTCACGCCGCCCGCGCCGTACAAGCTGCTCGACAACCCGGACAGCCTGCTCGACCGTTCCGACCTCGTGTTCATCAACCCGGTCGGCACCGGTTACTCGGCGGCGATCGCCCCGGCGAAGAACAAGGACTTCTGGGGCGTCGACCAGGACGCGCGCTCGATCGACCGCTTCATCCAGCGCTACCTGACGAAGAACTCGCGCTGGAACTCGCCGAAGTTCCTGTTCGGCGAGTCGTACGGCACGGCGCGCAGCGCGGTGGTGTCGTGGGTACTGCATGAGGACGGCGTCGAGCTGAACGGGATCACGCTGCAGTCGTCGATCCTCGACTACTCGAACGCGCTGTCCGCGGTCGGTACGTTCCCGACGCTCGCGGCCGACGCGTTCTACTGGAAGAAGACGACGCTCAACCCGCAGCCGGCCGACCTCGACAGCTACATGGTGCAGGCGCGCAACTATGCGGACGGCGTGCTCGCGCCGCTCGCGCAGGCGCCGAACCCGCAGGACGGCGGCTTCGTGAACGTGCGGCTGAACCTGAACCTGCAGGCCGCGCAGCAGATGGGGTCGTACATCGGCACCGATCCGGTCTCGCTGATCCAGACCTTCGGCAACCCGGCCGCGCTCGGCAACGTGCCGTCGTCGAACAACAACCCGCCGTACACGTTCTTCCTGACGCTCGTGCCGGGCGTCCAGATCGGCCAGTATGACGGCCGCGCGAACTACACGGGCCAGGGCATCGCGCCGTTCATCCAGCCGAACTCGGGCGGCAACGATCCGTCGATCAACAACATCGGCGGCGCGTACACCGTGCTGTGGAACAGCTACCTGAACACCGACCTGCAGTACACGTCGACGTCGTCGTTCGTCGACCTGAACGACCAGGTGTTCAACAACTGGGACTTCAGCCACATCGACCCGACAGGCGCGAACAAGGGCGGCGGCAATACGCTGTACACGGCAGGCGACCTGGCATCGACGATGAGCCTCAACCCGGATCTGAAGGTGCTGTCCGCGAACGGTTACTTCGACGCGGTCACGCCGTTCCACCAGACCGAGCTGACGCTGAAGCAGATGCCGCTCGATCCGACGCTCAAGGCGCAGAACCTGGCGATCCGCAATTACCCGTCGGGCCACATGATCTACCTGAACGATCCGTCGCGGACCGCGCTGAAGGGCGATCTCGGCCACTTCTACGACAACATCCTCGCGAACCGCGCGGCGTTGCAGCGTGTGCTGAAGCTGCAGATGCGCTCGCAGCAACTGCGCCAGCAGAAGCTGCAGCAGCAGGGGCAGTGAGGGCATCAATGGCAGGCGGGCCGTGCGCCGCCTGACGTGACGTAAAAAAACGCCGCCCGGTCACGAGCCGGGCGGCGTAATTCATTTCGGGTTGCGTACGGCGTACGGCGTCCGGCGTCCGGCGCTGCGCCGTTTCGCGACTTCGCGACTTCGCCGCGGGACCTCGCGCCGGTTCGCTTACGCGAGCACGAGCCGTATGCCGACCGCGACGAGCGTCGACGCGAGCAGGTTGCGCAGCAGGCGCTCGGGCGCGCGCGCGGACAGCACGCTGCCGATCACGATGCCGGGCAGCGAGCCGAGCAGCAGCGACAGCAGCATCGACAAGTCGACCGAGCCGAGCAGCCAGTGACCCATGCCGGCGATCAGCGTGAGCGGCACCGCGTGCGCGATGTCCGAGCCGACGATGCGGGCCGTCGCGAGCGCCGGGTACAGCAGCAGCAGCACGGTCACGCCGATCGCGCCGGCGCCGACCGATGTCATCGACACCAGCACGCCGAGCACGGCGCCGGTCAGCACGGTGGACCACAGCGTGCGCGCGGGGCTTGGCGCGAGCGGATTGCGCGCGGCCAGCGCGGCGAGCTGCGGCCGGAAGATCAGCGCGAGCGACGTGAGGAGCAGCGCACAGCCGAGCACGAGCTGGATCATGCGGCCGGCGCCGGGCGACTGCATCCCGTACGTATGCAGCACCCACAGCGTGAGCGCCGACGCGGGGACGCTGCCGGCCGCGAGCCGGCCCGTGATGCGCCAGTCGACCGAGCCCTTGAGCCCGTGCACGAGGGTGCCGGTCGCCTTGGTCGCGGCCGCGTACAGCAGGTCGGTGCCGACCGCCGTCGCCGGATGGACGCCGAACAGCAGCACGAGGATCGGCGTCATCAGCGAACCGCCGCCAACGCCCGTCAGGCCGACGAGGATGCCGACGAACAGGCCGGACAGGGAGTACAGCAGATCGATATGAGGAAGCGACATCGGAAGCAGGCGGTTATGCGGCGTTCGGCGGCGGCGCGCAGGTCAAAGTCCGACATTGTCGCAAAACTGGCGGGGTGGTGTACGACTGCGTTAAAAATCGGTCGGCCGGGGCGGAATTGAAACGCGCGTTTGAATTCCGCCGCCGCAGCACCACGGCACCAGATCAGTGCATCGCGCTGCCGACCCCGCCGCCGACCGTATCCTGCCGCCGGATCCGCAGCGTGAGGCCGATCAGCCCGGCCGTCGCCGCGAACACCGCGCCGCACGCGAACGCGACGTGATAGCCGCCGTTCAGTGCGTCGAGCGGTGCGGCCTGGCTTGCCGCGAGCGCGTCGGTGCGGGCAGCCGCGAGGCTTGCGAGCACGGCGAGGCCGAGCGCGCCGCCCATCATGAACGCGGTGTTGACGATCCCTGACGCGAGCCCGGAATCCGCGGGGTCGACGTCGTTCATCGCGGCGAGCAGCATCGGGTTGAACGCGACGCCCGCGCCGATGCCGAGCAGCGTCATCCCGGGCAGCACGTGCCAGACGAATCCGCCGTCGACCGGCGCGCATGCGAACAGTGCAAGGCCGCATGCGGCGATCAGCAGGCCGGCCGCGATCGGGCCGCGGATCCCGAAGCGCATCACGATCCGCGCGGACAGCCCGAGCGAGAATGCGGCCATGATCAGGTTCGCGGGCAGGAATGCGAGGCCGACCTGGAACGGGCGGTAGCCGAGCACGCGCTGCATGTACAGCGCGGACAGGAAGAACCACGCGAACATCGCGGCGGCCCACAGCACGCCGATCACGTTCGCGAGCGCGACGTTGCGCGCGGCGAACAGCGTGAGCGGCATCAGCGGATGCGCGACGCGCGCCTCGATCGCGACGAACAGCGCGAGCAGCGCGGCAGCCGCGCCGACGAGCGTGATGGTGTGCGTCGACAGCCAGCCGGCCTCGTTGCCGTTGACGATCCCGTAGACCGCGAGCATCAGCGACGCGGTCACGGTGACCGCGCCCGCGACGTCGAGCCGCGCGTCGGCGGCAGGCGCGCGCGTGCGTGGCAGCAGCGCGACGCACAGCGCGTAGACCGCGACGCCGATCGGCAGGTTGACGAGAAAGATCCAGTGCCACGACAGCGTGCTCGTCAGCAGCCCGCCGAGCAGTACGCCGACACTGCCGCCGCCCGCGCACACGAAGCCGTAGACGCCCATCGCGCGCGCCCGTTCGCCGGTCTCGGTGAAGAGATTCATGATCAGCGACAGCGACACCGCCGACACGATCGCGCCGCCGAACCCCTGTACCGCGCGCGCGGCAATCAGCATCGCCTGCGATTGCGCGATGCCACACGCGAGCGACGCGAGCGTGAACACCGTGAGGCCCGCGAGGAACATGCGCCGGTGGCCGTACAGGTCGCCGAGCCGGCCGCCGAGCAGCAGGCAGCCGCCGAAGGTCAGCATGTACGCGTTGACGACCCAGACGAGCGCCGTCTCGCTGAAATGCAGGTCGGCGCTGATCGACGGGAGCGCGACGTTCACGATCGTGCTGTCGAGCACGATCATCAGCACGCCGAGACAGAGGACGATCAGCGCGTACCAGCGCTTCTCGCCGTGGATGCCGTGGGTCATGGGGTTGTGGTCTCTCAGATAGTTATTTGAAAGACAACATTGTAGACGCCGCATTGCGCGGCTTCTTGCCGGTTTCTGGCAGCAGCGGTGCGTGGTGGTTGCGCGCTGGTTATGCGTGGGCTACGTGTGGCTTACGTGCCCGGTGGCAGCGCGCAGCCGTCGGGGCCGCAGGCGGCCGCGTCTTCGTCGCCGATCGCGACGACGCCGTCCTGCCACGCCTGCTCGAGCGCCTGCGCAAACACGTCGGCCGGCTGCGCGCCGGACACCGCGTAGCGGCCGCCGAACACGAACAGCGGCACGCCGCGGCCGCCGATCTGCGCGGCGCGTTCGATATCGGCGTCGACTTCGTCCCGGTACGCGTCGCTGCGCAGCACGGCTTCGACCGCCGCACGCTCGAGCCCCGCTTCGACCGCGAAATCGGCGAGCGCGCCGTGATCGAACAGCGAGCCGTGCTCGCTGAAGTACGCGCGATACAGCCGCTCGGTCAGCGCGTGCGCGCGGCCGGTCGTTTCGGCGAGCTTCACGAGCCGGTGGCCGTCGAGCGTGTCGCCGACGAGCGTGCCGGGCAGGTCGTAGCGCAGCCCGACGCCGGCGGCCGCATCGGTCACCTGGCGCAGCATCTGCTCGACCTGCGCGGGCGCGAGCCGGTATTTGCTGCCGAGCATCGCCTCGACCGGCTCGACCGGCTGGCCGGGCATCAGGCGGTACGCGCGCAGCACGACGTCGACGCGGTCCGCATGCGCGAACGCGGCCAGCGCGTCATCGAAACGGCGCTTGCCGATCCAGCACCACGGGCAGATCAGGTCGGACCAGATTTCGACGGTCAGCGTCGGGCGAAGCGCGGGGGTGAGGGCGGTCGGCATGGGCGAGTAGCGATCGGGCAAAAAGATCGGACGAAAAAATGTAACTGCGACTATATCATTTTTGGCTGCGACGCTTAGGTGCCACCTCTGCCTTATGGGCGACCTCTGCCGCCAGCCCGGCTACATGTCGCCCTGCGTTTCCTTCAGGTGCTTCAGATGCTTGTAGACGGTCGCGCGCCCCATCCCGAGCACGTTCGCGACGTAGTTCGCCGCGCTCTTGCCGCGGAACGCGCCTTCCGCGTACAGCGCCTCGACGAGCTCGCGACGATGCTCGCGCGTGAGCCCGTTCAGGCCGACCTGCCGCTCGTGCAGCCAGCCATGCAGGAACGTGTTGATGCGCTCCTGCCAGTCGTCGCGGAACAGCTCGTCCGGTTGCGCGACGACGCCCGCGCCCTTGATGAACAGGTCGAGCGTCGCGCGCACCTCGTCGAACACCGCGATGTTGAAGTTGATGCACATCATCCCGGCCGGATGCCCTTCGTCGTCGAACAGCACGTTGCTGACGCAGCGCATCCGCCGGCCGTCCCAGTTGAGCTTCTCGTACGGGCCGATCACGCGCTCGCGTGCCGAGTGGTCGGTTTCCTCGAGCGCGGAATCGTCGCCGACCTCGCGTTTCGACAGGTTGTTCGCGAGGTACAGCACGGTCTGGTCGTGCAGGTCGTGGATCACGACTTCCGCGTACGGGAAGAACAATGTCGCGATGCCGTCGGCGATCGGCGCATAGCGGGACAGCAGCAGGTCTTTGACGGGGGATGGCTTCTTGCGCATCGGAATCGCTACCTCGGGTGAGCCGCGGCCGGGCGGCGCCTCCGGCCGACGCCGGCGCACCGCCGCCGTGGCGGTGGCGTCATTGTATCGGGCGCGCGTGCGATTGATGGTCATGTGCGGCTCACGTGCGGCTCATGCGCGCGTCAGGTGCGCATGGAGCGCGTGCGCGATCGCGACGTCCTCGAGACCGAGGCCGATCGAGCGGAAGAACGCATGGCGCGTGCGCGACGGCGCCGGACACGCGTTGCGCACGAGCGCGGGCAGATCGCCGACGATGCGCTCCGGCGTCCAGTCGTGCTCGGCGGCCGCGCGCTGCATCTCGCCCGCGCTCGCGGGCGTCGTGTGCCGGTAATCGCAGTAGACGTCCATCTCGGGCAGCCACGCGGGCGGGATCTCGTGCGCCTGCGCGACGTTGGTGCTGATCGACGTGACGAGCGCGGGGCGCGTCAGCATCCCGTCGCCGAGCACCGGCGTGCCCGACGACGTGCACAGCATCACGACGTCCGCGTCGCGCACGCAGGCTGCGACGCTGTCGGCCGGCCGCGCGCGCGGATCGATCTGCGCGATCGTCGCCTGCTGCGCCGCGTCGCCGGCCAGCGCCGGCGAATACACGCGGATCGTCTCCCAGTCGCGCAACGCCGCCGTGTGCCGCAGGTGCGCGAGACCGACCGCGCCCGCGCCGATCAGCGCGAGATGTTTCGCATCGCCGGGGGCGAGGCAGTCGACCGCGAGCGCGGTCGTGCCGGCGGTGCGCTCGACCGTCAGCAGGCCTGCGTCGCACCACATCAGCGGGTGACCGGTGCGCATCGACATCAGCGCGGTCCACGCGGTGACGATGGGTTTGCCGCCCGTCACGATGTACGGCGACAGCTTCGCGCCGAACACCTGCTCGTCGGCGAGCGCACCGAGGTAGGTGATGAAGTCGCCGGCCTGGTTGGGGAACAGCGTGAGCGTCTGCGGCGGCTGCACCGCGCGGGCTTCGCCGAGCGATGCGAACATGCGGCGCAGCGTGCCGAGCACGTCGAGCGACGGCAGCGCGGCGCGCACCGCCGCTTCGTCGACGGTCAGCGGCAGGGTGGGGGCGGCTTGCGTCATGGATACGTCTCCGGTCGGGGCCGGACGGACCGTCTCGTGACGTGTCGGTCCGGCGGTGTTCGTGATGGACGAAAAGTCTAATATAGACTCAAGATGTGTGGCGAGATTTTATTTTCAGGACGTTCGCGTGCCGGCGGGCGCCTGAAAAATCCATGTAAATCATGGGTTTGTGCCCAGTCGTGGCGACGCGGATGCGCCGAAACCGGGGCACGATTATCGTATCCCCTATAGTCTATAGTAGACTCTAAGTCTATATTTCGGATGCATGGACGTGCGCTGCGTGGCCGTCCCCTCGTTGCCTCAACCCAGACAGGACCCGTCATGAACTGGAAGCTCTCTCTGTGCGTCGCCGCGGCTTTCGCGAGCGCGGCCGTCACGGCCCACGCGGAACAGACCGCCAACACGTTGCGCTTCGGGATCGAAGCCGCTTATCCCCCGTTCGAGAGCAAGACGCCGGCCGGGCAGCTGCAGGGCTTCGACGTCGACGTCGGCAATGCGGTGTGCGCGAAGCTGAAGATGAAGTGCGTGTGGGTCGAGAATGCGTTCGACGGCCTGATCCCCGCGCTGCAGGCGCGCAAGTTCGACGCGATCAACTCGGCGATGAACATCACGGCCAAGCGGCGGCAGAGCATCGATTTCACGCCGGCGATCTACGTCGTGCCGATCGTGATGGTCGCGAAGCGCGGCTCGCCGCTGCTGCCCGACGTGGCGAGCCTGCGCGGCAAGCACGTCGGCGTGCTGCAAGGGTCGTCGCAGGAAGATTTCCTGAAGGCGCACTGGGCCAGCGCGGGCGTGTCGGTCGTGTCGTACCAGGATCAGGACCAGATCTACGCGGATCTCGTCGCGGGCCGTCTGGACGCGGCGGTGCAGGAAGCGCAGACCGCGCAGGAAGGTTTCCTCGACAAGCCGGCCGGCCGCGATTACCAGATCGTCGGCGACGCGCTGAAGGATCCGGCGACGCTCGGCGAGGGCACGGGCTTCGGGATGCGCAAGAATGACAAGGCGCTGCAGGCGAAGATCGTCGGCGCGCTCGACGCGCTGAAGAAGGACGGCACGCTGAGCGCGCTGTCGCAGAAGTACTTCCGGCGTGACATCATCGCGAAGTAAGTCCGGCCGCGCCGGGCGCAAGGTCCGGCGCGCATCGCATCGAATCTCGACGCAGTACGAGGAAGCATGGATTTCGACGTCATCGTCCTGGGGGCCGGCATCGTCGGCGTGTCGTCGGCGCTGCATCTGGAGGATCGTGGCCTGCGTGTCGCGCTCGTCGACCGGCGCGGGCCGGGCGAGGAAACGAGCCACGGCAATGCGGGGCTCATCGAGCGCTCGTCGGTCGTCCCGTATGCGTTCCCGCGCAAGCTCGGCACGCTGCTGCGCTATGCGCGCAACCGCTCGGTCGATCTCTATTGGGACTACAAGGCGATGCCCGCGTACGCGGGCTGGCTCGCGCGCTTCTGGCGGGAGTCGTCGCCGCAGCGGCTCGCGGCCGCCGCGCGCGACCTGCTGCCGCTGATCGCGGCGAGCGTCGACGAGCACGACGCGCTGCTCGCGCGCACCGACGCGCAGCCGCTCGTGCACGACGGCGGGTGGATCGAGGCGTTCCGCTCGCCCGCGCTGTTCGACGCGGAAGCGCGCGCGCAGCAGCGCGTCGCGAGCGAGCACGGGCTGCGGATGACCGTGCTCGACGCCCGCGCGCTGCACGCTCGCGAGCCGGGCCTCGGCGAAGCGTTTTGCGGCGCGTTTCACTGGCAGGATCCGAAGACCGTGTCGAACCCGGGCGGCCTGACGAAAGCGTATGCGCGGCTCTTCGAGCGGGAAGGCGGCACGTTCGCGCTCGGCGATGCGACGACGCTCACGCAGGTGGGCGACGGCTGGAGCGTCGACACCGAGCACGGACGCATCGCGGCGCGCCAGGTGGTGGTGGCGCTCGGGCCCTGGTCCGACCATGTGTTCGCGCCGCTCGGCTACCGGATTCCGCTGCGCGCGAAGCGCGGCTATCACATGCATTACCGGCCGACGCGCACGCCGCTGAACGTGCCTGTCTGCGATACCGAGGAAGGCTTCGTCGTCGCGCCGATGGACGGCGGGCGCCTGCGGCTCACGACCGGCGTCGAGATTGCGCTGCGCGGCGCGCCGCCGACCGGCGTGCAACTCGCGCGTGCGGAACCGCTCGCGCGCGACGCGTTCGGCGTCGGTGAACGGCTCGACCCGGCACCGTGGCTCGGGATGCGGCCGTGCACGCCGGACATGCGTCCGGTGATCGGGCCTGCGCCGCGTCATCGACACCTGTGGTTCGCGTTCGGCCATTGCCATCACGGGCTGACGCTCGGGCCCGCGACGGGGCGCCTGCTCGCCGAGATGATGACGGGCGCGCCGACCTACATCGATCCTCATCCGTTCCGGGCCGCTCGCTTCGGCTGAGTCGGCGCCGCCGGCGCGCGCCAGTGCAGTTGGTCGGGGTCCGCGCGCGCGGGCCTTTGCGACACAGTTTTTCATGCGGCTGTCGATAATCCCGGTATTATCCTGATTCGCAATGATCTGCGTAATTATCCGGAAAGAAATCGCGAAATAAGAAAATCAATGAATACGCGATTTTTTAATGCATTTCACATTCGTGAAACGGGGCGCTCCCCGTCAATCAGATTGACACCGATGAGCGGTGAACGGCGGGGCTCATGCATCGCCGCGCATGTACCGGAACACGTTACCTCGGGCCTCGCAAACGTTACGTTACATCCGTGTTCCGCGTCTGTTTTTCCTCAGGCAAGTCGTGCCGTGCATCTGAATTTTTCGTAATGAAATCAGGTGATGGAGCGTTATTGCGACGCAATAAATCGAGATAAAAGACCTGCATTTATCGGTGGCACGCTTCGTGCAATCTGTCCCCGTGCTTTATCAACGTAGTGCCAACCGGGATGAGGTCACGATGGGGAAAAATTTTAAATTGACGGGTGTCGCGTTGTCGGTCGCGACGGTGTTCGGGGTGCTGGCGTCGGGGGCCGCAGTAGCAGGGCCGCTCGATGGGTTGTCGATTCCGCAGGTGATCGTGAATCCGGCGACGAACGGCGCATCGGCGAGCATCGTTGCAACGGGGACGACGCCGCTGGGTTCGGTCACCTTGACCGCGTCCGGCTCGGGCGCGATTCAGACGTCGCTCGGCGACCCCGCCAGCGCGGTGAATTCGGTGACGGGCGCGCTTGGCGGTGCCGGCGGCACGATGAATCCGCTGACGCCGGTGCAAGGTGCGGTGAGCCAGGCGCAAGGCGCGCTGGGCAACGCGGTTGGCACGCTGACGGGGGCATTGGGCAACGTTGGCGGCGGCGCGAACCCGCTGGCTCCGGTTCAAGGTGCACTGAGCCAGGCGCAAGGCGCGCTGACGGGCGCATTGGGCAACGTCGGCGGCGGCGCGAACCCGCTTGCCCCTGTGCAAGGCGCGGTGAATCAAGTTGTGAGCACGCTGGGCACCAACAACCCAGCCGCTGCACTGAACAACGCAGTCGGCACGCTGACCGGCGCACTGGGTAACCTCGGTGGCGGCACGAACCCGCTCGCTCCGGTTCAAGGCGCCGTGAACCAGGTCGCCGGTACGCTAGGCAGCGGCAACCCGACCGACGCGCTCGTCAGCGCGGTGAACGCGATCGCAGGCCAGGCCGGCAACGGCGCGAACCCGCTCGCACCCGTGCAAGGCGCCGTGAATCAGGTCGTCGGCACGCTCGGCAGTGGCAATCCGGCCGGCGCGCTCAGCAACGCGGTCAACACGATCACGGGTGCGCTGGGTAACGTCGGCGGCGGCGCAAATCCGCTCGCGCCCGTGCAGGGTGCAGTGACCCAGCTCGCGGGTACGTTCGGCGACAACCCGGGCGCCGCCGTGAGTAACGCGGTGAACTCGCTGACGGGTGCGCTCGGCAATCTCGGCGGCACGAACCCGCTGGCACCGGTGCAGGGCGCGGTGACGCAGGTGGTCAACACGCTGTCCGGCGCCGCGGGCAGCAGCCCGATCGCACCGATCACGAATCTCGTGAACGGCCTGACGGGCGGCCTGCCCGGCGGCAGCAATCCGGCCGGCGCGCTGACGGGCGCACTGGGCTCGGTGACGGGCGCGCTCGGCAACCTCGGCAGCTCGAACGCGCTGGCCCCGGTGCAAGGCGCGGTGAACCAGGTCGTCAATACGCTGAGCAGCGGCAATCCGGCAGGCGCGCTGAGCAATGCAGTGAACTCGGTGACGGGTGCCCTCGGCAACCTCGGCGGCGGTGCGAACCCGCTGGCCCCGGTTCAGGGTGCGGTGACCCAAGTCGTGGGCACGCTCGG
Source organism: Burkholderia sp. Ac-20353 (assembly GCF_017104785.1). Taxonomy (NCBI): domain Bacteria; kingdom Pseudomonadati; phylum Pseudomonadota; class Betaproteobacteria; order Burkholderiales; family Burkholderiaceae; genus Burkholderia; species Burkholderia sp. Ac-20353. The sequence continues at coordinate 11,309 of NZ_JAAGPL010000241.1, forward strand.
CGGCGGCAACCCGGCCGGCGCGCTGACGGGTGCCCTGAACTCGGTGACGGGCGCGCTCGGCAACCTCGGCGGCTCGAACCCGCTGGCGCCGGTGCAGGGTGCGGTGACCCAGGTCGTCAATACGCTGACGGGTGCGGCCGGCGGCAGCCCGATCGCGCCGATCACGAACCTCGTGAACGGCCTGACGGGCGGCCTGCCCGGCGGCAGCAACCCGGCCGGCGCACTGACCGGGGCACTGGGTTCGGCCACCGGTGCGCTGGGCAACGCCGGCGCGCCGCTGTCGCATGCGGCCGGCGCACTGACGGGGGCGCTCGCGAACGGTCCGG
>NZ_JAAGPL010000023.1:0-71301 GCF_017104785.1 Burkholderia sp. Ac-20353
CACCGCGAGCGCCTTGGCGGCAGCGCGGCGCCGCCCCGAACGCGGCGGCAGCAATGCCGCGCGCGCGGCCTGCGTGTCGACGCTCGCGGCGAGCCGGTTCAGCCTGCCGTGCACGGCTTCGATGTGACGCCATGCGGCATCGTGGCTCGCATCGGCCGCGCGCCAGTGCGCGAGTTCGGCCGTGAACGCGTCGCCCGTGCCGCCGGCCTGCAGGTCGACCCACCATTCGACCGCGCGCTGCGCGACCTGCGGTGGAATGGCCGGTTGTCCCGAGGTGGCCATCGGTCAGGCCGCCATCGCGAAGAAGCACTGCATGCCGGCCTTGACGAGATGACGCTTGACCGTCGCGAGCGACACGCCGAGTTCGGCCGCGATCTCGGCCTGCGTCAGCCCGTCGAGCTGCGACAGCAGGAACGCGCGCTTGGCCGCGAGCGGCAGGCCGTCGAGCAGCCGGTCGATCTCGATCAGCGTCTCGAGCACGACAGCCCGCTCTTCCGGCGACGGCGCGTGTTCGTCCGGACGCAGCGCGAGCGCGTCGAGATACGCGCGTTCGAGCTGCTCGCGGCGCCAGTGGTTGTACAGCACGCGCTGGGCGACCGTCGTCAGAAATGCGCGCGGCTCGGCCGCGCCGATCGGTTCGTCGCGCGCGAGCAGCCGCATGAACGTGTCGTGCGCGAGATCGGCCGCGCGGTGCGCACAGCCGAGCTTCCGGCTCAGCCAGCCTCGCAGCCACGCGTGATGGCCGATGTACAGCGAGTCGATTTCGCGATAGAGAGGGAGCTTGTCAGCGGACATGGCCGGGTTCCGGACGCGGATGCGTGATCACATTTGTAAATGAGAATGATTATTATATACAAATGCATGAGCAGATCTGGAACCTGTCTGCCGTGCCGGCGAAATGCAAAGGAAAGTTTGACGCGAGCCATTTGTTTGCGCGCTATGGCACACTTCGCGTTTGCGTGACTTCCTTGCACCGGGCGCCCGGATATCGCCCCAACCTGCCATGCCGCGTCAGACTTACCGTTCGATCAGCTCCGCAACGCTGAAAATTGCCTCGACTGTCGCGATGTCGTCCGCACTCTCCGGCCTTGCGCGGGCCGACTGCCTCGACGACGCGGCCGCGTTCCAGCACGTGAGCGTCAGCCTGATGCGCGGCATCGCGCAAGTCGAATCGGGGATGAATCCGAACGCCGTCAACACGAATACCAACGGCACGGTCGACATCGGCCTGATGCAGATCAACAGCACGTGGCTGCCGACGCTCGCGCGCGAGGGCATCACGCGGGAAAGCCTGTTCGATGCGTGCACGAACGCGTATGTCGGCGCGTGGATCCTGTCGCAGAACATCCGCCAGCTCGGCCCCAACTGGAATGCGATCGGTGCGTACAACTCCGCGTCGCCCGACAAGCGCCTCGCGTATGCGCGCAAGGTCTATGATGCAATCCGGACCATGCCGGATTCGCCGGATACTCCCATGCCTATCCTTCCCCCATCCTTCACGCCGCCGCAACAGGTCCAGGCGTACAACCCGTTCGCGAGCCTGAACGTCGCGACGCCGCAGGGCACGCGCCCGCGCGCGGCCGCCCCCGCCGCGCCACCACCGCCGCCACCCGGCGGGCCCGCCGGCCCGGCCGGCACGTACAACTTCGGGTGGACGGTCACGGGTGCGGACCAGGCCAAGCCGACCCAGGTGTTCGACGACGGCGCGCGGATCTACGTGCAGTTCAGCGACATGAAGCACGTGCCGGCGATCTTCACCGAAACGTCCTCCGGTCGCGTGCTGATGTCGTGGGAGCCGCAGTTTCCGTATGCCGTGCTGACGCGTCCCGCGCAAACGTTAATCTTCCAGCTGGGGCCGTTCGAGGCGCGCGCGCAACGCGGCGGCGCGGGGGCGGCCGGCGCGACTGCGCAGGCCGGGGCGGCGACGGCTGCGTTCCCCGCTTCGAAGAAATCCGCCGAGGCGGTAGCAAATACGGCGACGAAGCGCACGACGTCGACCGACGCGCTTTGGTATCTGAACACGCCGTCGACGTCGGGATCCGCGTCCACAGCGAACACCGCCAATACGGCAAACGCAGCGCCCCCGTCGAACCCGGGCGCCACGTGGCCGACCGCCGTGACCTCCGCGACGCCGCCCTCGGTGCCAGCTCAGGTGCCAACCCAGGTGCCAACTCATGCACCGGCCGCGACGACGACGCCTGCGCGCGTCAGCACGGACGCACTCTGGTATATCTCGAAGTAGATCTCTCGCACGCGTTCCGCCACACTGGCCTTCGAAGATCGCGCGATACCGTCGCACGGCGGCATCCGCGCCCCACCCCGTCCGCCTCCGTCACGCGAGAACGCCACGCTCCGGTTCAGTTGCCCTCCTCCGTCAGAACCGATAGCTCACGCCCGCGAACCCGTAGTAGTTGCTTCGCGACTGCACGATCGGACTGCTGCCGTACCGCCCGAGCAGCCGCGTCACGCCCGCCGTCGCGAGGATCGACCAGTGCTCCGACACGGCCCGTGTCCACGCGACCGACATCGACACGCTGTCGATCCCGCCGCCGGTCGAATACGGCCGGAACCGGCTCGTCGCGGCCTGCGCGTCCGTCACGCCGTAAAAGGTCTGCATGTAGCGTCCGGAGCCCGCATGCACGCTGCCCGTCACGACGATCTCGCTTTTCGCGGTCCTGAACACCGGCACCGCCAGATCGACATGCCCGGACAGCCCGCGCGACGTGTGCGTGACCGGCACGTCGAGCGCGACGCTCAGCGCCGCATCGCCGTAGATCTTCATCCCGGCGCGCACGCCGACGAGCACCGAACCGGGAATCCGGCCCATCCCTTTCAGGTGATCCGAGCCGGGCAGATCGAAGCGGTTCTCGTCCGCGCGGCCCGGGTCGTAGTCCACCGCCGCCGACACGAACACGTCGTGCGGCAGATCCAGCCGATAGCCTGCGCCGTCCGTTCCGTTGATGAAGAAGCCGTTGCCGAACATCGCCGAGAACGACGGCGCAACGACACCGCGATACTGGTTGCTGCCTTGATAGCGTGGCGCGAAGCCACCGCCGAGCGACAGCGTGTATTGGTTTTCCGCATGGGCGGCAGCGGCAAGGGTCAGGCCGGCGAGCGGCATGCAATAGCGATAGCGGCGAAGAGTCGGGCACACAATGTTGGGTCAAGAGTCCGGGAGTCCGAAGTCTAGGAGCCCGCGCGCGCCGAAACTGTCCGGAAACTGACGAGAATCTGTGCACAATTGTGTTCGATTGTTGGCGATTGTCGTGACGGCGTATCGGCCGCCGGCATGCCGGATAGAATGCCCGTGCTCCGACGTCACGTCCGGCTAGCCACGTGCGGGGGGATGCATTCCGAGGAGACCAATGAACGAAGACCCGCTCAAGTACCGCGTCCTGCTGATCGAGGACGACGACCGACTCGCGCAGCTGGTCCGCGAATATCTCGACGGCTACGAATTCGCGGTGACGGTCGTGCGGCGCGGCGACCTCGCGGTCGCGGCCGTGCGCGAGCACCAGCCGGCGCTCGTGATACTTGACCTGATGCTGCCGAATCTCGACGGCATGGAAGTGTGCCGGCGGATCCGCGCGTTCTCGAACGTGCCGGTCCTGATCATGACCGCGCGCGCCGACGTGTACGACCAGGTTGCCGGCCTCGAGACGGGCGCCGACGATTACGTGACGAAGCCGATCGAGCCGCGCGTGCTGGTTGCGCGCGCCCGCGCGCTGCTGCGTCGCGCGCAGCCGGCGAACGCGGTCAGCAACGCCGCCGGGCCGGAAACGCTCGTGTTCGGCGAACTGGCGATCTCGCCGCCGAACCGCACAGTCACGTGGCGTGGCGATCCTGTCGACCTGAAGACCGCCGAATTCAACCTGCTGCTGATACTCGCGCGCGCCGCCGGCACCGTGCTGAGCCGCGACGACATCCTGAAGCAGTTGCGCGGCATCGAGTTCGACGGGCTCGACCGCTCGGTCGATTCCGGGATCTCGAAGCTGCGCCGCCGCTTCGAGGACGCGTCATCGGAGCCGCACAAGATCAAGACGATCTGGGGCCGCGGCTACCTGTTCAGCCCTTCCGCGTGGGACGAATAAATGCTGCGCCCGCTGCTCAGGCTGTATCTCATCGTGCTCGTGTGCGTCGCCGCGTCGATCGCGTTCATCCAGCTGTCGTTCGACCGGATCTTCTACGATCGGGTCGCGAATGCGCAGCGCGATTCGCTCACGACTTACGCGTTCGTGCTCAGCGATTACCTCGAACGCCATCCGGGTGCGCAGCGCACGCTTGCGCTGCGCGACCTCGCGCTGCACGGCAACGAGCAATTCAGCTTCATGTCGATGGGCGACGCGCGCGCGCAACTGAGCGGAGCGCCGCTACGCGACCTCGATGCCGGCAAGATCGCGATCAGCTACAACGCGAGGGATTACTACATGCCGCTCTCGGACGGGTCCGTGCTGCACGCGCGCCCGATCGAGCCACCCGATCTCGACATCCGGATCTACGCGTACCTCGTGCTCGCGATCGCGACGCTGTTCGCGGTCGTGTTCTGGGTGCACTACCACTGGCGCGACCTGCGCAAGCTGCAGGCCGCCGCGCGCGCATTCGGCTCGGGCAGGCTGGCGACACGCGTGCAGCTGTCGAGCAAGTCGAACATCTACGAGCTGTCGCAGCAGTTCAACGACATGGCGCAGCGGATCGAAGCGTCGATCCAGCAGCAGCGCGAGATGATGCACGGGATCTCCCACGAACTGAAGACGCCGCTCGCCCGGCTCGAATTCGGGCTCGCGCTGCTAGCCGCGCCCGACGAGACCGAGCGGATGCGCGCGCGCCGCGACGCGCTGCGCCGCGACGTGCGCGAGCTCGACGAACTCGTCACCGAGCTGCTGACGATCGGCCGGCTCGAACAGGGCGAAAGTCAGCTCGCGCCGATGCAGGTCGTGATCGGCGAGCTGGTCGACAGTGTCGCCGGCAATGTCGCGAACGACGTCGCCGACCAGGGGCTCACGCTCGACGTGTCGACGCTCGGCGCCCCCGACACGCACGTCTGCGATCCGAAGCTCGTCGCGCGCGCGTTGCTGAACCTGATTCGCAACGGCGCGCGTTATGCCGCCAGCAAGGTATCGCTGGTCGCGGCCGCCGGGAACGACGGCACGCTCGTGCTGACCGTCGACGACGACGGCCCCGGCATTCCGCTGGCCGATCGGCAGCGCGTGTTCGAGCCGTTCCAGCGGCTCGATTCGAGCCGCGACCGGCAGACGGGCGGGTTCGGGCTCGGGCTCGCGATCGTGCGACGCGTGGCGCTCGTGCATGGCGGCGACGTGCGGCTCGAGGATTCGCCGCTCGGCGGTGCGCGGTTCGTGATGTCGTTTCCGGTGCGGAGGTTGCCGGACGGCGCTGGTGACTGTGCCGGTGCCGGTGACTGTCGCGCGGTGCAGTAAAAGGCGCTGTCCTCGAGATTGCGCAAGTACAGTGCGAGTTCCGCACGCGACGTCGCGTGCCACCCGTGGCGAATGGCGCACCAAGCCGGGAAGGAATCGATAAACTCCTGTCCCACACCGACGCAACGCGGACTCTTCACCGCCGAGGAACCATGTACGTATTGATCTACATCGCAGTGGTCGCTGCGGCCAACCTGACCGTTGCCCGTTTTGGCCCGGCCGTTACCCCGATCGTCGCCTTCCTGCTGATCGGGCTCGATCTCGCCATCCGTGATCGATTGCATCTGAGTTGGCGCGGCCGTGCGCTGTGGACTCGCATGTTCGGCCTGATCCTGGCAGCAGGATTTGTCAGCTATGCGCTGAACCCGGCTTCCAAAGCCATTTCGCTGGCGTCGCTCGTGGCATTCAGCGCGGCGGCCGTTGCCAGCGCGATCGTGTTTCAAACCGCGCGTCACTACCCGATCTTGACTCGCGCGAACGGCGCGAATGTTGCTGGTGCGGCTGTCGACTCGATCGTTTTCCCGCTGATTGCATTCGGCACCGTGTTCCCGGTCATCGCGGCACTGCAGTTTGTCGCCAAAGTCGCCGGCGGGGCGCTGTGGTCATGGGTCGTGTTTCGCAACACGCGAACGGCTTGATTGATTCCGCGAGTCCGCGCTGGCGAGAACCAACGTCTACAAACCCGTTTCATCTTGAGACGCCTTGTGTCTGGCATAGGCTTTCGCGGCGCCCATTGCTTCATGATGGGTCGCAAACTTGTCCTCGATCTTGTGCGTCATTCCGGGGATGTGCGCTTTCATCGCCGCGTGGTCGCTTTTGCGCTCGAACCGTACGAACGCACGCCACACGCTCGGTGGTTCTTCATAGGCCTCGCAGAAACATAGATAGCCATTCTCGTCGACAACTGCGCGCTCCGACATATCAGCCTCCGCATTGAATGACGACCAACCCCGGATCGGCACGTGGGCGATTGCCTATGTGCTCAAGGCGGTGTCGATCCGGCGACGAGCTTTGACCCGGCGGGCGGTACTCCGGTGATACACCATTGGGTAACCGGGACGTGTGAACTGCTCCAGCATAGAACAGGCGTGGCGGGATCGCCACTCCTCCGGGTACGTTCATAGGCGGCCATGCGAATGGGAAACCACCGCGACAACACGGAAGTACGCGCACCTTGCGCGGAGCCGCTTGGCCAAGGACGCCGGAACAATCAAGTTTTGGTCAATATCTGATATTGATCCCGCGCATCTTCAAGAATGACGTGTTACCGCTCCTCGGAAAGCGGTCGATTTGCGAGATTCGGCTCCCCGACTTGCGCGGGATGATACGACTCGTCACATCGATCGCCTCCACGAAATGTGTTGCCGCTTCACCAGCTACCGACAGCGGACGCCGAAGACACCAGAATTTTCGACTGAAGAATCTGACTCGTCTGATGGCGATCGTCCATCGATCCGGGTACAACGTCGAGTTAGAGCCCATCGTAAAGGACGATTTCGCCATGGCAGGATGTGGAAATCCGGACTGCAAGACTTGTCGTGCACTGACAGTGCCGACGAGGAACGACGAAGACTCGACGGCGTCGCTGTTTGATGAGCAGCTATGGTTGCTGGGCAAAAACAATGAGCCCGGAGCCCACCTGCCTTACAGCGTGTTGCTGGGTGACGGCGGCTATCTCTCCACCGACAGGATCTATATCGACAGCCAAGACCGGTCGATCGCGACCACGCATGGCAGCGATGTGGGGTCGTCCAGAGTGAAAGTCCCATTGCCAGAGGGAAAAGAACGCGGCCTCACAGCCGAGGAAATAGCGGCGGCACGCACGGTATTCGCCGACGGAGTCGACTACGGAAAGGTCAAAGTACACCATGGCGGCTGGTGGCTTTTCATGGGACAACAGGACTCCACAACCGCTGTCACGCCAAACGGAGAAATGTACTTCCCCTCGGCCATCTACCGTGACAACTTCGCCACCGCCGACGACGGTGGACGCGCGCTGTTCATGCATGAAATGGTGCACGTCTGGCAATACCAGATGGGCTATGCCGTCAAGCGTAATGCGTTGACCGTCACGAGCCGAGGCAAAACGGCCTATGCGTACACCCTGACACCGACAAGCAGACTAAGCGAATTCAATATGGAGCAGCAAGGAGACATCATGTCGGACTACTACATGATATGCATACTTGAACGACCGCAGCCTGCGCACAACCGCGCGATGAGTCCCGAACTGCTACACAAGGTGATGACGCCCTTCGTGAATCCCCGCGACAAGAACCATCTTCCGAGATAGCCAACGGTGCATACGACCATTCATTCCCTTGTCGCGAGCTGCCTTTTTATGGGTTGCGCCATTGTTGGGCGGGCGGAAACGCCCATATGGCCCTCCGCGCTGGACATCAAGCAGACAGGTGACGTGCCGGCCGCCTGCTTGCCGAAAGATGCAGGTGCCAGCATTGCGCTGCAGGCCGCCGCCGTGGCAGAGATCGCTTCCAGCTGGCCGCCGAAAGAATGGGCTATCGAGCACATACCCGGCTCCCCGCCCTTTATCGTGCATCCAGGCGAGTGCATCACCTACCGCCAGGTCTTGACGGGCTACCGGGACATTGGCGGATCAAAGCCTCTGAAAGTGGGAAACACCTACGGATTTGCCTTCAGTCAGGCTGGACGGGGTGGTCAGCAAACAGGCAGCCGATTCGTAGGCACCTTCTGCGTTCAACAGCGCCCCCATGGTCATCGAGCCTTCTTGCCGTATGTCGACCACCCGAACGGCACGACGACGTATCCTGCATGTGGACGTTATATCGGCAACCCGCCGGCGCCGGATGGCATTGTTCCGCCCGATACGCCCAAGCCATGAGGAACGATGGCTGTCGTTGTGCCAAAACTGCCCGAGGTAATGACACCTGGACCATCGTTGGGACAGGAAGTGATGAAAGCGGGCCAGCGGGCCCGCTCTTCGTTTGTGACACTGACTTTGCTGTCGCTCGAGTGTCAATGAAACGCTCTTGCCGTTCAGGTCACAGTGCAAATCGCGCCGCCGACGCCCATCGCCGTCAATTCCCGTTTTGTAACAGCTCGATCAGATTTCGCTTGATGAACGACGCATCGTCAGGATTGACGCCGGGCCCTCCTGCCAGATGCCCCCAAAGTGACGGAATAACGCGCAAGCTTGCATTCGGCATGTGTGTCACCTCGATCTCGGAATCTTCCGGCGGAAAGTACAGATCCGTCCGCGAAGGCATCACGTACGACTCGGCGCGAATCGATGCCAATGCCTTCGTAAAATCGCCGCGATAACGCTCGTTGTCGCTAATGTCTCCGTTCTGCCACGTCCAGAGCATTGACAGCAGGTCATTGGCATCGACGCCAAGAAACGCCCCTTCCCAGAACCCCACGATGAAGTCCTCAAGCGACGAAAAGCCCAAGCTCCGGATATCGAGTTGCTCGCGGTAGAACGCCTGGGACATGGCCCATCCCGCATAGACGCGCCCCATCGCACGCAGCCCCCGTTCCGGAGGCGCCGTATACCACCCCTGAGAGAAGGCGGCATCGGCGGTGAGACTCGCACGCACGCCCTCAATGAAAACCTGGTTATGCCTGGAACACCGGGCAGCGCCGCAGTACGGCGCAACGCGCCGGACCCGTTCTGGATAGTAAGCAGCCCAATGGAACGCCTGCATCGCTCCCATTGATGAGCCCGTCACGAGTTGTATCTCCTGAACGCCAAGATGCTCGACCACAAGTTGATGCTGCGCGCGGACATTGTCCAGCATCGTCACCGCGGGAAAGCACGGCCCGTTGAACGGAGCGGGTGTATTGCTTGGCGAGGAAGACAGTCCATTGCCGAACATGTTCGGCACGATGATGAAGTATCGTGCAGGATCAAGCGGTTCGCCCGGGCCGATCAACCAGCTATTCATGTCGTGAGTGCCGGCGAACCATACCGGCGCAATGATTGCGTTATCGCGTGTCGCGTTCAAAGTCCCATAGGTCACATAGGCCAGCTTGGCATTGGGCAGTACTCCACCGCGCTGGAGTTTGAATTCACCTAAATCGAAGATCTGATAGGGAGTGGGGTGCATTTCGAAAAATGTCGAAGAAAAGGTTGCGAAAAATAGAGCACGAGAAATTCGTGGTGGTCGGTCGCCGGCCAGTGAATGCAACTCACACTGCACCGATCCGCTCGTGCACGCACGCGGCAAGTGCAAGCAAATCGAGATCGCTACCGCGGGGCCCGATCAGCGAAATCCCGATCGGGCAACCTGCATGACGGGCAAGGGGCAAGCTCACCTGAGGTAACCCACCCAGCGATGCGATGCATGTCAGTGCAAGTATCCGCGCACGCTCGAGGACAAGTTCCTCATCGCGAGCCGTGCGAAGCGGTGCAATCCCCGGTGTACTAGGGACGCACAGGAAGGTCGTGTTCGAGATCGATGTTGCGATTCGCCGGCGTGCTGCCGACAAATTGCTCTCGTCGTGTCGGGACCATTGGTTGGCAATTTTTTGGCAGGCTTGCAGGCGTGCCTCGATTTCCGGGTCGATGGATGGCTTCGCCTCCAGGTACCACTGCCCATGCGCGTCCCATACCTCACGCGCCTGCGCAACGCGGTACATGTCTGCCCACGCATCTAACCCCTCCTCCGCCAAGCGCGTCTCGGCCTGATCGACGAACACGCTGCGTACCATCTCGACAGCCGGCGTCAACGACGCGGCAATATCAGGAGGCAGCAGATCGAAGGCGTCGCGCGCGATCAGAAGCCGATGACGTCCATTACCGACATGTGTGCGCTGCAATGCAAGGGGCAACAGGACTTTTCCCAAGCGCATAAGCACTTCAGGGTCGCGCGCGAACCATCCGACCGTATCAAAGCTCCGCGCAAGCGGAACGATGCCAGACGTGTCTATTCCCCCCCACGTCGGTCGCATGCCGAATAAACCGCAATAGGATGCCGGCACACGCACCGAGCCGGACGTGTCGGTCCCTAGTGCCGCATCGACCAGGCCGGCAGCAACGACGGCCGCTGAGCCGCTTGACGAGCCACCCGGAAGGCGATCGGGAGCCTGTGTGTTCAATGGCGTGCCGTAATGAATGTTGCGTCCCATCAACGAGAACGCCAGCTCATCGCACAAGGTCTTTCCGGCGATCACCGAGCCTGAATCGAGCAATCTGGTCACCACGCCAGCATGCGTTTCGGCTGGCCTGGCATCGCGCGCGAAGTCCGGGTTTCCCGCACCACTGACATGACCGGCAATGTCGATCACATCCTTGACTGCTATCCGGAGCCCCTGCAATGGACCGCCCCCGGTCGGAGAGACCACGCGGGGGTTTTTGTCGAATCCAAAATGGTCGTACATGTCAGTCATTCGTTCTTTCCATTTTCCCGAGCAAATTCTCGGTATTGAGGATTGACTCCGCCATTGCCGAGATCGACATCTGTCGTGACATTGCCTCGGCGCGCATGGCTGCGTATGCGGCCTCCTCTGTCAGATCGAGTCGCGCTGACAACACGCGCGTAGCCCGCTCGACGATGCGCCTGGCCTTCAGCGTGTCATCGAGCTTCGCGATCCGCGCGAGCAACTTCTCCTCATACCGCGCAAGCGTGCGTGCAACAAACACACTCGCCAGAATGCCGAACGTGCGGATAGGCTTGGTTACGACTGCATGCGCGTTGGACGCCGCAATGGCATCGAGCACGACGGGGTTCTCATAGGCAATCACCGCGATCCGCACGGCTGTGCAAGGCTCGACGAGCCAGCGATGACGGTGCGCGCCAGCAGGGTCTTCAAGATAGAACACAACATCCGCCCGCGCAGGCAACACTGGCGGGGGTGGCCACATCGTGCTGACTCTGCAACCGATCCGTAGCAGTTGCTTGCAGAGCGCAGCACAATCATCGTCATCGGGATGGATTACAACCACGAACGCCCGCGCGAGTGACCGATAAGAAGGGGGATCCCAGGACATTGAATGACTCCGACTGCGGCAAGATGTCAGCGAACCTGTCGGTTGTAGCTGACCAGATAGGGATCTGGCTGCACGATGGACGGCGATTCCCAGATGATGTCGAAACTGGCGTCGCCTCGTGCCCGACCGATGCGTGGCCGCAGCGAAACGTGGTTGTTCTCAGGGTCAACGACAATCTCCCCATATGGCGCATCCAGTCTCGCGCCGCTTAGCGCGGCGAGCACGCTCGGCGATTCAGTCGTGCCGGCACGACGCACGGCTTGCGCGAACAGATGCACCTGGGCGTAAGCGCATGCCGCATACATGGACGGCCACGACGTAGAGCCATAGCGCCGCTGGTAGCGCTCGACGAATGCTCGATTGGCGACGGAGTCTATGCGTGGGAAATACGGAGCGGCCGTCAGAATCCCCTCGCGCGCGCCGGGCTCAGCCCGCGCGAGTTCGCCTTCCCCAGCCGTCAATGTCACGATCGGCGTCCTGCTTGCGCGCAAGCTCCGTGCGTCACATGCATTCAGCAGAACAGCGGTATCTTCTCCGACGACTGTCGAAAGAACGACGTCCGCTTTTGCCATGGCGATCTTCTCTGCTGCGGCCTGGACTTGAGAAGAACCCGGCGAGAACTCGAGATACAACTCACCCGCGACGGTGGCATCGCTCTCCTCGAGGAACTCCTTGGTGATGCGGTTGATTTCATGCGCGAACAGGTAGTTCGATCCGACCATGAACACCTTTCGCCCGCACGCATTGAACAGGTACTTCAACAGCGGGATAACGGTTTGGCTTGGCGTCGGTCCACCGTAGATGATGTTCGGCGAGTACTCGAATCCCTCATATACGGATGGATAGAACAACACGACGTCGTGCCTCTCGACCACAGGCAATACCGCTTTGCGGCTGGCCGACGAGCAGCAACCGAAGATCGCGCAAACGTGGTCATGTACAACCAGCTTCTGCGCCAGATCCCGATAACTCGCATGGTCGTCGACCGGTGCCTCGATATGCGGAATCAGCAGTTGTCCATCGATTCCGCCAGTCTGGTTGATCTCGTCGACCGCAATCAAGGTGCCGCGCAGCATGGCCTGCTCCGTGACCGCCATGTGGCCGCTTTGCGCGAACAGCACGCCAATCGGAATACTGTCCCCGCGCGAGGTCGGGTCTTCACGGTGAATATGAGGAGTGTCAATCATCTGTCAACTCCTGGCATGGCCAGGTCCGCGCTATTTCCGGTAACCGGGGGGCAATGTATGTGCCAATTGCTGAGCTCCTGAAAGCGCATGCCGATATCCAGAAGCCGAAAGTCGCTGCCCGCCGCCCCGAGCACCGACATCCCGACCGGCATCCCGTCCTCGCCGAAGCCGCATGGCAGGCTAACGCACGGCATGCCGGTGAAGTTCGCAAGCCACGGCAGTCGCGTCATCGCATCCTGCACGCTAATGGGAATTCCCCCGACATTCACCTCCACTTCGTCGATCGTTGGCGCCACAACCGGCAGCGTTGGCAGTACCCACGCGTCACAGGCACCGAGTGCGGTGCGGCACTGTTCGATGAACGCCGCGCGGTACTGCTGTGCATGCAGGTAGTCGATGGCGCTGATCGAGCGCCCCGCCTCCAGGCGGCTACGCACCGCAACCGAATAGCCTTCAGGCGACGTATCGAGCGTCCGCCGATGCCATGCAGTTGCCTCCGCATGCATGATGATCTTCCAGGCAGAAAATCCGTGCCCGAGGTCGGGCATGTGCGTCGGATGGATCGTGGCCCCGTCCCCGGCGAGCATCGAGATGGCGTCGTCGATTCGACGCTGAACACCCACGCTCGATTCGAACCCGGGCCCGCTCAGGACGCCGATGCGAATCCCTTTCAGCGAGCCGAGCCTCCGCGCGCCCTGGTATGTTCGATGCGTTTGGGCCGTTGTCGGGTCCTTCGAGTCGACACCGGACATGATGCGTAACAACAAATGGAGATCACTGGCCCAGCGGGCGATGGGACCCACGCAGTCGAACGACCAGGCAAGCGGCAGAACACCATGCCGGCTTGCGAGACCGTGCGTCGGCTTGAGTCCGCTGACCCCGCAGGCTGCCGCCGGGATGCGCACGGAGCCGCCGGTATCCGTGCCGATTGCCACCGGTACGATGCCGGCAGACACGGCGGCAGCCGAGCCGCCACTCGAGCCCCCGGAGATTCGCTCCCTGTCCCACGGATTGAGGCTCGGTCCGTAGCGTGACTCGGTGTTGGTGGCGCCATAGGCCCATTCGTGCATATTGGTTTTGCCAACGATAATTGCCCCCGCTGCGCGCAAGCGAGAGACCACCGTTGCATCTTGCGCTGCGCGCTCCGTTCCACGCACGTTCGAGCCAGCAGTACTCGGGAAGTCCGTCGTCAAACAATTGTCCTTGACGGCAACGGGTACACCAGCCAACTCGCCCAGGTTCTGTCCCTCGCGCAGCGCAACATCAACAAGCCGTGCGGACTCCAACGCAGCATCACGATCATGGGCAACAAATGCATTCACGCCACCATTCAGGCGCACCAATGCATTCATGCTGGCCTGCATGACCTCCTCCGCACGAATTTCTCCCGTACGGATTGCGTGCGCAATCGTGCCGGCACTCGAAACACCCAATGGGGAAGTTTTCATAGGTTGAACTCCAATACGCGTTCTTCTTCCAATGGCCAAAAGACCAATGCTGGCTCGCGGCCACCGACATCAGGCAGACTCGCGATGCCCGTCTCGAGCTCATCTGTAACCACTGCGATCTGGAAACGCAATGCCTCGTCCTGTGCTTGCACTCCGGTTTCGCATATCAAATCAGGCTGTGGAATATCACGCATCGTCTATATCCAGGATCATGGTCAGTCACACTGCCAGCAACTCGTGCAGCAGGGTCTTGTCGTTAAGCAATGTGTGTCGTTCGCACTCCCGTACAACGGTGCCGCGGTCCATCACATACGCGCGGGATGCGATCGACAGACAGAAGTCGAGATCTTGTTCGGCAATGAGCATGGCGAGCCCGGTTTCGCGATTCAGCCTGGCGAGGATTCCGGCAATGTCGTCCACGATCGACGGCTGCACGCCTTCTGTCGGTTCATCGAGCAGCAACACTGATGGGCGCGTAGCGAGCGCACGGCCGATTGCGAGAATCTGCTGCTGTCCACCACTCAATGTTCCGGCCAACGCGTGGGCGTGATCGCGTAGCATCGGAAACGTATCGAAGAACGCTGCGACTGCCGCGGCGCGCGGGTAGCCACAAGCGTAGGCCGCGACCGCGATGTTTTCTGTCACCGAAAGCCGTGCGAACACCCGACGACCCTGCGGGACGTAACCGAGCCCGGCCCGTGCGCGATGCGATGGCGAACGCGGGAGGCATTTGTCATGAAGCCGCACTTCCCCTGCGATTTGTTCGTTAAGCAAGCCCATCGCGTACTGCATCAGCGTCGTCTTACCAACGCCATTGCGTCCAAGCAAACCGACAATTTCCCTTGCACGGACTGATAGCGACACCTGATTGAGGATGCGCGTACTGTGATAGCCACCGCTCGCATCAGATATTGAAAACATGCTTGCGTCTCCCCAAGTAGATGTCGAGAATGCGCTCGTCGGCGCGCAGGGTCTGGATGTCCCCTTCCGCGTAGACTTCACCTCGATGCAGGACGCTAACGTGTGCGTCGAGTTCGCGTACGAATTCCATGTCGTGCTCGACAACGATGACTGCAGCGTCAGATGCGAGAAAGCGAATCAGCGAACAGAGTTCCCGGCGTTCGGCGCCGGTCATCCCTGCTGCGGGCTCGTCGAGCAGGATGACGTTCGGCGTCGCCGACAGGACCATTCCAATATCGAGCCACTGCTGCTCACCGTGCGAAAGTTCCCCGCCGAGCCGCTCACCAATATGGCTCATGCCCAAGACCTTCAGCATGTCGTCTGCGCGGCGGGACGCGATTGCCACGTCGCGTGCCACCGCGTACGCGGCTATCCATAGGTTGTCGCGAACACTCATCGTGTCGAATACCTGGGCGACCTGCATCTTGATGCCGAGCCCCGCCTGGACACGCTGAAACGGCTTTGCGCGCGAGACGTTCCGGCCATTCAGATCAATGTTGCCGCTATCGATCGTGTAGACACCGGTACAACAGCGAAGCAGTGAGCTCTTGCCGGCACCGTTCGGTCCGATCAGGCACCGAACGCGACCTGGCGCAAACTCGAGACTGACATCTCGCACCGGTACCACTCCGCCAAAGGCCTTGACGATACGATCCGTGCGCAGCGAAGGGACAGTGCCGGTAGACGATGCACGCATTTCGCGCAAAAGCGAAAGATCGAGTCTCGGTTTCGAGGCCACGTTGTCAAAAGGCGAAATGCCAGCGTCCTGCATGGTGGGTTGCAAGGAACCGCATCCCTGTTCGTTTTCCCGGTGATTGGCCGACGCCGAAGCAAGTGCAGTTGCGCGGGCTCCGATCGACGAGCGGAAGCGGTCAATCAGGGTGCCGAGTAGTCCCCTGCGCACGAATAGCACCAGCAGGATCAGGCAGATGCCCATCACCAGGGTCGTTTGCCCGCCGATCACGCCACCGCCGAGCCAGAACGAAAGGCCACCGACAAGTGCTGCGCCGAGGAACGGGCCCACCAGCGTGCCTAGTCCGCCGACAAGAACGTAGATCGGAATCATCAGTGCCTCCTGTGCACTGAAGATCGAAGGACTCAGGTAGTTAGCCCATGCGCCATACAAGGCGCCGGCAAGACCTGCGATTCCCCCGGACAGCACGAAGAGCCCTGTCTGGTAGCGCCTTACGTCATAACCGAGCAACTCGGTCTTGTCGGCATTCAGGCGAATGCAGTCGATGACCCGGCCGAACGGGGATCGCATCAGCCAGGAAACGCTGGCGACAATTGCACATGCGATTGCAAGCACACAGATGAAGGCTGCGCGCGGCCCAATGGTCTGCGCATCCTCCCCGAATCCCACGACGATGCCGGGAATGCTGGAGAGGCCGTTGTCGCCACCAATCGTTGCAAGCCCGACCTGCGCATTCAGCGATACCGAGCCCGTCCACAGCAATAGCGTGCATGCATACGTCAGGATCGTGCCTTGTAGCGGACCCATGCGACCGTAGAAGATCGCCACACCGAGCACGCCGGCGACAAGCGAGCCGGCCAGCACGCCGAACGGCAGCGTCCACAGCAGGGTATTTCCGGTCAGCGGCGAGAAGTTGATTGCTACGACACTGCCGACATAACCACCGATTCCATACAGTGCGCTCTGGCACAAGCTGAGGAACCCGCCACGTCCCCAGACGAGATCGAGGCTGAGCCCGGCAATCCCGAAGATTAACCATGACGTGGCGACATAGCACAGGTAGGGATCGACGTTCGATGAGCCGATCGCAAGCAGCAGCACCAGACCTGCGAACAGCAGCAGGTGCCGCATGGCTTGCGAACGCTTTGGCACGCCAGGTGGCGTTGGCGCCACAATGCCATTCAAATGAGTCAGAGGTTTCATGGTGGCTTGGGTTCTTATAGTCTGATGCGCCATCCGGCCGATACACCACGCGGAAAGGCGATAAGCAACGCGATGGTTGCCGTGAAGAACAGGATGTCCCCTGCGACGCTCGACCAGAAGGCTGCGCTCGCGCTAGCTACGGCGCCAAGCACGCCTCCAGTCAGAACCGTACCCGCAAGGGTGACCGGCCCCGCGGCGACGACTGCGAGAAACGCCTTGATGACAAAGGCGAAACCCATACCCGGTGTCGCCGGCACGATCGGGAGCAACACCGCACCAGCGAACCCAGCGGATCCCGCGCCAAGCGCGAACGTCAAGTTGTTCACTCGACCGGCTTGCAGCCCCATCGCGCATGCGATCTCCGGATCCAGGATTGCCGCTCGCGCAGCGACGCCGTACCCGGTACGCGTGAACAGAAGATAGAGTGCCCCGAATACGAGGGCTGCTATGCCAATCATCGACAACGAATAGGCCGAGATCGTGTACTCACCGATTTGAAAAAAGCGCGTTGGAATCGCTATTCCCGGAGTCACGGTGCCGAAGCAGATGACAGCGCCCTGGTATAGCACCAGGCTCAGCCCCCAGGTCGCGAGCATCGTATCGAACAGGCGTCCGTACAGTCGCCGGATGATCAGCCATTCCACCAGTGCACCGAACGCCGCCGTGACGACGCTCGCGAGCACGACCGCAACAGGAAACGGAATGCCGGCGCGCGCGGCGCCGAGCGCGGTGTAGGCGCCCAGCATGATGAACTCGCCGTGAGCGAGGTTGATCACCCCCATGAGGCCAAACACGATCGCCAGGCCCACGGTCGCTATCAGCAGAATTGACGTGCTTGATAGCGACAACAGCATGGTCTGCAACAGATAATCGAGATGCATTGCTCCTCCAGGGTCAGTTGCGCGTCGGCGTATATTGCGTCGCCGAAGTTGGCCGGTGGATGAGGTCGCACGTCTCGTTCTCGTACGCGGGCGGTACTGCAGCGTGGGATTCCACCAGATCGAAACCGCGCTTCACGTTGGCGCGCACGATATAGATGTTCTGGCGTACGTGGTGCGAGCCGGGCTCGAGGCTGAGGAGACCGTTCGGACCACGAAACGACAGTCCCGATTCAAGCGCGGCGACAGTCTTGTTCGAGTCGACGCTACCGGCACGGGACACGGCGGCCGCCCACAGATGAACGGCATTCCAGGTATTGACTGCGACACCCAGGATCGGCTCCGACGCGCCGTACGCACGAACCCACCGGGATTTGAATTCGGCGTTCTCTGGCGAATCAAAAGCGTCGAAGTACTCAAGCGCCGAAACTACGCCGGAACTTGCATCCGGCGAAACGACAACCTGCTGATTGCCGGAACCGTAGTTTGTCGACACGAGCGGGATCGAGCGCTTGAGACCAGCCGCCGCAAACTGCTCGACAAAACCAGTCTGGTTTGCGCCAACCGGGAGCGCGACGACAAAATGCGGCCTCGCTGCTTGAATCTTCTGCAGGGTTGGCGCGAAGTCGCTAAGCGTGAGTGGAAGAAAGTCGACGCCCACCATGGTTGCTCCGTTCTGGCTTGCAAAACGGTTCACCCATTGCGCGGAAATCGTGCCGAAGTTGTAGTCCGGCGCCATCACGTAGATGCGCTTGCCATAGTGCGAGACCGCCCATTTGACCAGCACGCCGAGTTGCTGCGAAGCGGTTGGCCCCGTGACGAACGTGTAGCGATCGCAAGCGCCCCCTTCGTACAGCGACGTATAGAAGTAAGGAACGCGCTTCGCTCGCACCACGGGTCGGATGGCCTCTCTTGCAGCGCTTGTCAGCCCGGCGAACAGCGCGACGACCTGATCCCGCATGATCAGAGTGTTGGCGTACTGGGTGTACTTGCTCTGCTCCGATTGGGCATCGGCCTCGATGACCTTGATCTGGCGGCCTAGCACGCCACCGCGTCGATTGACATCATCGATTGCGAGCTTGAGCGCGCGACTCTGCTGGATGCCGTAGATATTCAGGCTACCGGTCAGGTCGAAGATCGCGCCGATGCGGACAGGTTCTTCCGCCCGGGCTGGCAGCGCTGCACCCATGGCTAGAAGTGCCAGCACCGCGCACATGCATGAGGAAACTGCACGACGCAGTCTCCACAACAAAAGGACATGAAACATCTCGAACTCCCGCATGACGGACTGTCGCGATGCGCGGCGGTTGTACCGCGCAGTGCGATGGACGAACGGGAGGCGAAGACGAGGGAGCAAACAAAAACGCCCTCTCTCCCGGTGTCCGGGTAGATGAAGGGCGTCATTGCCTCAGGAAGGAAATTCGAACACAAAGTTGTGTCGACAATCTCTACGATCACCCGAAGGCGACATGTAGGAGATGTGTGCTGAGTCTAGTGGGTCCGCGTCAATCGTGTCAATGAAAGGGAGCGGACACTCGGGTCAATACTAGACTCTCGCGAGAAACGGATTCGGGAGGCGCTGCTCGCTGTTCGCGACCTATTATGACGGCTCGCTGCGACCTATAGGTAGCGGCCCTCTACGGTAGAATCCGTGGCAAAAGAAATTTTCAGGAGTCGTCGTGTCAGGCAACAAAAATACCGGCATTCAAGCACTTAGGGCACTCGCATGCGCCCTGGTCGTGCTGCAGCACGTCACGTATTTCGCTTGTGATGCCAACGGACTCAATTACAAGTCTTATCTTCCTATTGATCTTGGTCAGATAGGGGTTGGAATTTTCTTTGTGATTTCAGGATACGTCATGGGCCTATGCATGCATCAGGGCAAGGCATTCCTGTGGAACCGGATTACCAGAATATACCCACCGTACTGGATAGCCATCGCGATTAGCGCCCTCATCTTCATGCGCCCCGGATCCGGATGGGTTTTTGACCTAAAATCAGCATTATTGCTTCCAACATCGGAACTAAACACCACATATCGCATTCCATATTGGACGCTATGCTACGAAATGGCGTTCTATTCCATTATCTACATCTTGATCCTATGCAACGCAAGCAAAAGGGGCGCACAATTATTTTGTGTCGCGTGGCTTTTGGCGATCGCCGCATTCAACATCTATCACCATAATCCGGATGAATCCGCAATGCAGGATTGGCTATTTGTTGCACAGCCCGGGAAATGGATTTTGCTATCTTCGTACTCTGCATTTTTTGTCTTCGGCCTTTTTATTTCCAGCAGCGATCCATCTCAATTCAAAAGTCTAGATCCATACCTGCTAGTCATGGGGTCAATTTCCGTATGGGTTATAATCTTCGGCATAAAATTTACTTTCCCTGTCGCATACTATGTTTCGACAGCCGCTTCTTACAGCCTCGTTCTGATTGCATCCCTAAGAGCTTCGTTTGGAACGATATTGTCCAGGCTGGGAGACTACTCATACGGGTGTTACCTCATCCATATCGCGGTGATTGTCGCTGTGGAGAGCCAATTGAAACCCTATGCGGAGCAACTCGGATTCGCTGCGACCTGGTGCCTGCTGCTTGCCTGTGCGGCATCCGTCGGATGTGCGTATGGTTGGCTAGAGCACAAGATACACCTGAGATTCACTGGGCGACTTCTGAGAAAAAACCGAACATCGGAACGCGCCACATCAATGTCTTAAGAAAGCTCGCTCACTCAAGCTGGAGCGGGCACACTCATTTGGCTTACGGTATCTAATGAATTGAAGTAAGCGATGTAGCGTGAGTCAGCCGAATCGATGGCCCCTTGATTCGGCCAATTCACATCATCCTGTCGGCACGAGAATACTAAGGTATCGAAGCGACATTATTTTTGGCCTTCGCTGGCGATGGACCTTCTCTGCGAATGGCGCTGTCCAGTATCCGCCACGGATGTTCTGTCCAGAGTGTGACCATCAGTTCAATGGCGCAGATTTCAAATACGCGGAGCCAAATGAAAATGTATGGCGGATCAATTGCGAGAATTGTGGCTATGAGGGAAAGGTGCCCATGACCGCCGACTTGCCACGTAGGATCAAGGCGGAGGTAGAGCGCAGACTCCGCACAGGCGTCTGGAAACAAGCCACATAACCTGCACAGCTTGCAGGTGGTAGGCCGGATCGTCTTCACGGTCGAGTGCCCCACAACCCGTATCCATACGGTACATGGATCAGCGCCAGAGCCTTACTGGTTGGGTCTCGGAGGGAGTCAAGTTCTCCTGTCCCGAACCCACACCTTCCAGAGCACGCATGCGGCTCCGTACACGGGGCGCACGGGCGCGAGCGGGCGGCGTAAGGCCGCGCAGAAGTCTAGGCCATTTTTGTGGCGGGGATAAACTCGCTCATCCACTAACAAGGAGCAGCGCGTATGGAAAGGGCAAGCTGTACCGGCACTTCGAGTCAGAGCATTCACCTGCCCCAGGTGCGGCGCGTACGCAGAGATGAGATGGAATCAGGCGCAATTAGGACCGAGCACCCTCCTTCCGGTCTACAGCGCGGTATGCAGGGCGTGTGGGGAGCCTAGTTGGTGGCTGGAGGACGTGCGCGCCGCTGGCCTCAAGATCGGCTACATGATGTGGCCTGCCAACGTCACCGCTCCGAGAGCGCACCCCGACCTTTACCCCGACCTCCAAGCGGACTTCGAGGAAGCCCGATCAATCTCGAAGGCTTCTCCTCGTGGTGCTGCGGCATTGCTGCGCCTTGTGATCGAGAAACTAGTAAAGGAACTCGGTGCGGAAGGCGACAACATCAACACGATGATCGGCGACCTCGTGAAGAAGGGTCTGCCCGTTCAGGTACAGCAGGCGCTCGATAGTGTGCGTGTGATCGGGAACAATGCAGTCCACGCCGGGAAGATGGATCAGGCGGACGTGGAGGCCACGGTCAACCAACTGTTCGGTCTGATCAACATTATCGTGGAGCAGCAGATCACACAGCCGAAGAAGATCGCCGAACTGTTCGGGGCGCTGCCCAAGGGTGCGCGAAACGGGATCGAGAAAAGGGACACGAAGCCGGCGTAGCTCTCTGCAGTGCCCGCAAACAAGCACAGAGTTTGGGCCGGCTACAGATAGATCGGGAGCGCCATCAATGCGGCGGTCGCAGCACCGTCGTCCCCGAAGCTCTCCAGATACTCGTGCTGTCCCGGCTTCACTCGAACCTTATCGGTGTGGCGGTACGAGCCGGGATCGACGCCCTCTACGATGACGTACACGGTGTCACCGCCTACGATCAGATTGGCAACATCGTGATAGGCCATCACCTTGCCCCCATCCAATCCGATGTTTCCGTCCTTGTCCTTGCTGAACTGATGCAACTTCGCCTCGGCCACTTCACCCACCGCCGCGTCGAGCTTAATCATCGAAATACCGTAGTAGCTCATTGCGGCCCTCGATCGGATTGATAAGACGGTTAACTGCTGATCAAGTATAGACGTGGCTAGGACAGCGGGCATCAGATTCGGCCCGCACGGGCGCAAGCGACGGCGCATTGCAGCACCCGGCAGTTTGCGCGGGACGCGCCCGGGCGAAGTAAAATCTCGCCACACTCTCGCCACAGTGAGAGTGCATTCGATCCTAATCAAGCGGTGCAAGCGAGATTGTAAGTGCTTGAACAAGCGAAGAATTCTGGCCCGCCCTACACGATTCGAACGTGTGACCTACGGCTTAGAAGGCCGTTGCTCTATCCAACTGAGCTAAGGGCGGTCGCGGAAAAGAAGACACGGCCCCGACGCGGGCCATATTGCAAGCAGACGAAGCAAGCACAAACAAAACGGGCCCGGTGTGAACCGAGCCCAAAATTATACCCGATCACGGCGCCGAATCATCCGGAATCGGCGCACCGGCCATCACACCGGCTGCGGATGCATCATGAACCAGCCCAGGAAGAACACCCCCGCGACCGCGCAATACAGCCCGAACGACGCAAGCCGGCCGCGCCCTTCGAAATAGCGCATCAGGAAACGCACGCTCAGATAGGCCGCGATCGCGGTCAGCACGCCGCCGAGCAGCGCGTCGGCGAGCTGGTCCGGTGCATGAAACAGCTTCGGCAGCTCGAGCACCCCCGCCGCGAAGATGATCGGCGTGCCGAGCAGGAACGAGAATTCCGCCGCCTTTTCCGCGGTCAGCCCCGCCGCATTGCCGGCGATCATCGTCAGGCCGCTGCGCGAGAAACCGGGAATCAGCGCGCCGATCTGCGCAAGCCCCACGAAAAACGCCTGCTTGAACGTCAGCTTCTCGGGCGCCTGGTGCGCACGGCTGCGCTGGATGCGATCGCCAACCCACAGCAGCAAGCCGTTGACGATCAGCGCGAACGCGACGATGCGCAGATCATGAAACACGTGCTCGATGCGCTTCTCGAGCAGCAGACCGACGAGCCCCGTCGGAATCGTGCCGATGATGAGCGCCCACATCAGGTGCCCGTCGTCGTTCTTGCGGCCGCCGAGCGACGCGAAGAAACCGCCGATCAGCGCGATCCAGCGCGCACGGAAGTACCACAACAGCGCAAACGCGGTGCCGAGGTGAAGTGCGACGAGAAACGGCAGCAACTGCGGTGCGTGCTTGTCGATATGCATGCCGAACAGCCCGGGCACGAGCAACGTATGGCCGAGACTGCTGACGGGGAAGAGTTCGGTCACGCCCTGCAGGACGCTCAGGAAAAACAGAAACCAGAGACTCACGCGTCGGTCCTCTAAACAGAGATAAAAACAGGAAGGGATCCGGACGACGCGGTGCGCCGCCGGCAAGCGCGCCCCGATTATGCCCAGCCCACATTACCGAGCCAAGGCATTTGACAGCATATTGCCGCAATGCACACAAACGCTTGCAATATGTAAGGTGAAAGAAAGCAAAAAGCCCGCCATTTGCATGGCGGGCCTTGCAGATTCGGTAGCTTTTGCCGTCAGCGGCCGAGCTGGTAGAAAAACAGCACCGTGCTGCCGGTGAACATCCCAAACAGTGCGAGTCCCATTGCCATTGCCAGATCCATGTCCGCTCCTCGAAGTGTCATGACCCGGCAACACGACCGGTTTAATGCATTATCCCGACGCTCGACCCTTGCCAAAACTCGCAATTTCCCGAGAAGGGTTTTCCCCGACCGATCCGCGCCCGATAATAGGGCTCGTCACGCAACCGGCGCCACCAGCGCCCCGCGCCGGCGACACTCCGCTCACCCGCCCATTCCCGATTCGCCATGCCGATCTTCCAGCAACACGAGATTCACGAACTCCACGCCGGCCCGTCGCTCGTCCGGATCGCCCCGCAATGCGGCGGGCGCCTGCTGTCGTGGGACATCGACGGCGAACCCGTCATCTTCTGGCCGGACACGGCAGACTGGACCCAGCTCGCGCGCGTGCGCGGCGGCAATCCGCTGCTGTTCCCGTTTCTCGGCCGTCATCGCGTCGACGGCGAAATCGGCCGCTGGCGCGACGCGGCGGGCGTGGTCCGCGACCTGCCGATGCACGGCTTTGCGCGCGACCTGCCGTTCGCGGCCCAGCCATCGGCCGACGGCGCCGCACTCGCGATGACGCTCGATGCGAGCGACGCACCGCACGCCGGCTACCCGTTCGATTTCCGCTTCGAAGCGAGCTATCGGCTCGCCGACGCACACACGCTCGACGTCGCGCTGACCACGACCAATCGCGGCGACACGCCGCTGCCCTACTACGCCGGCCACCACTTCTATTTCGCGCTGCCGCACACGGAACGCGCGCAGACGACGCTCGAACTGCCGCCGACGCATCGGCGCGAACAGCTGGCCGACGGCACGATCAGTACGCCGGAGCCCGGCGCGCCGCGCTACACGCTCGACGAAGCGTGTATCCACGATCGCTTCCACTGCCTCGACGGCGCGTCGTCCGCACCGGTGCGGATCGTGATGCCGGGCCGGCGCCGCACGATCGAGATCGCGCTTGACGTGCCGGGTTCGATCCCTTGGTATGCGGTCACGACGTGGACGGAAAAGCCGGAATCCGACTTCTATTGCGTCGAGCCGTGGCTCGGCCTGCCGGACGCGATCCACAACGGCCTCGGGCTGCGGATGCTGGCGCCGGGCGCCACCGAAACGGCGGCATTGCGCATCCGCGTCAGCCCGCTCGCAGACTGACTGCAAGGCTGAATACAAGGCTGACGCATCCCCACCGGACAGGCCCGCGACGGCGCCAATCTGCGACTCGCGGGTCGAACCCGTTAAAATCGGACGTTTTGTGTCACCTGCCGCGCGACGCGCGGCGGGGTTTTGCGAGGTTCAATGTTCGGAACAACAACGAAGCGATTCATCGTGGCATCGGTCGCCGCCCTGCTCGCCGCGTGCGGCGCCGCACCCGTCGGCCCCGGGTTTTACCGAGTCGAGCGCGGCGACACGCTCTCCAAAATCGCACGCTCGAACCGCCAGTCGGTGCAGAACATCGTGCGCTGGAACCAGATCACGAACCCCGATGCGATCGAAGTCGGCCAGGTGCTGCGCGTCGAACCGCCGCCGGGCACGACGACGACGTCGTCGAGCATCGGCACCGGTAGCGCCGGTCGCAGCCGCCCGGCGCCTGCCACACCTGCCGCTCCAGCCGAGTCGGCTGTGAAGCCGGCGACCAGCATTGCACTGATCTGGCCGGCGCCCGGCAGCGTGGTCCGCACCTTCGACGGCGCGAAATCCAAGGGCATCGACATCGCGAACAGCGCCGGCACGCCGGTGATCGCCGCGGCGCCGGGCGTCGTCGTCTACGCGGGCAACGGGCTGCGCGGCTACGGCAACCTGATCATCCTCAAGCACAACGCCGACTACCTGACCGCGTATGCGCATAATCGCGCGCTCGTCGTGAAGGAAGGCCAGCAGGTCACGCAGGGGCAGACGATCGCCGAGATGGGCAACACCGACAGCGACCGCGTCGCGCTGCATTTCGAGCTGCGCTACGGCGGACGTTCGATCGATCCGTCGCGCTACCTGCCAGCCCGCTGAGCGCGAGCGCGCGGCGACACACGGCATGCGGTGCCGCGATGCACCGCATGCCGCGTCGCGAATGTGGTCAATGGGAAGTCAATCAGCGCTTGCGCAGACGGCCGGTCAACCGTCCGCTCAAACGACCGGATAACGGATCGACGTGACGCGCAAATGCGACCAGCGCACCGATCCCGATCAGGCTGAACCCCGCAGCTATCAGAAGCAAATCCATGGTCATTTCAGATATTTGACATGATCTTATGCGTCATTTTCAAATCGTGCACTGAAGCGGCCTTCGCACACGAGTCGGAATATTCCCTAAGATTGCTTACAGTGTGATTCCAGTCGCATGAAGAATCTGTGTAAGCGCGATCCGGCCATCGCGCCGCCGCCCTCCGGAGACACCCGATGCTGCCTGCCGCCGATCGTTACGATGAGTTGCTCTCCCGCTTCAGATGGGCCGTTCCGGCGCGCTACAACATCGCCGTCGACACGTGCGACAAGTGGGCCGACGGCAGCGGACGGCTCGCGCTGATCCACGAAACGGCGCAAGGCGACGTCACGCGACTGACCTTCGACGACCTGAGGAATGCCTCTAACCGGCTCGCGAACAGCTTCACGCGCGCCGGCCTGCGTCGCGGCGACCGGATCGGCATCTTCCTCGCGCAGGGTCCGGAAACCGCCGTCGCGCATCTCGCCGCATACAAGCTCGGCGCGATCGCGGTGCCCCTCTTCACGCTGTTCGGCACCGACGCGCTCGAATACCGGCTCGCGAACAGCGAAGCGGCGGCGCTCGTCACCGACGCGGCCGGCTACGCGAAGATCGCGCCGCTGCGCGCACAGCTACCCGCGTTGCAGACGGTTTACTGCATCGGCGACGACGCGCCCGATGCTCCACGCGTGCTGCGCTACGCCGCGGCGCTCGCCGCCGAATCCCCCGACTTCACCGCTGCCGACACGGCGGCCGACGATCCGGCGCTGATCATCTACACGTCGGGCACGACAGGCAAGCCGAAGGGCGCGCTGCATGCGCACCGCGTGCTGCCTGGCCACCTGCCGGGCGTCGAGATGTCGCAGCAATGCTTCCCGCGCGACGCACGCCTGTTCTGGACACCGGCAGACTGGGCATGGATCGGCGGCCTGCTCGACGTGCTGCTGCCGTCGTGGCATCACGGCGTGCCGGTGCTCGCGCGACGTTTCGAGAAATTCGACGGCGAAGCGGCATTCGACCTGATGGCGCGCCACGGCGTCACGCACACGTTCCTGCCGCCCACCGCGCTGAAGCTGATGCGCGCCGTGCCGCGGCCGCGCGAACGCTTCACGCTGGCGCTGAAATCGGTCGCGAGCGGCGGCGAATCGCTCGGCAGCGAACTGACGGCCTGGGGGCGCGACGCGCTCGGCGTGACGATCAACGAGTTCTACGGGCAGACCGAGTGCAACATGGTGCTGTCGTCGTGCGCGGCGCTGTTCGCCCCTCGGCCGGGTGCGATCGGCAAGGCCGTGCCCGGCCACGAGGTCGCGATCGTCGATGCGCAGGGCACGCCGCTGCCGCCGGGCGTCGAAGGCCGCATCGCGGTGCGCGCCCCCGACCCGGTGATGTTCATCGAATACTGGCGCAATCCCGACGCAACTCGCGACAAGTTCGCCGGCGACTACCTGCTGACGGGCGACACGGGCGTGCTCGACGCCGACGGCTTCGTGCGCTTCGTCGGCCGCGACGACGACGTGATCACGAGCGCGGGCTACCGGATCGGCCCCGGCCCGATCGAGGACTGCCTGCTCACGCATCCCGCGGTGCGGATGGCTGCCGTCGTCGGCGTGCCCGACGCAACGCGCACCGAGATCGTCAAGGCGTTCGTCGTGCTGAATCCCGGCTACGCGGGCGACGATGCGCTCGTGCAGGCGCTGCAGGCCCACGTGAAGACGCGCCTCGCCGCGCATGAATATCCGCGCGCGATCGCGTTCGTCGACAGCCTGCCGATGACGGCGACCGGCAAGATCGTGCGGCGCGCGCTGCGCGACGCATAAGCAGCGCATAAGCGGCACATTAGTTGGCGCACGGCCGGCAAGGCCGGATGGTTTATAGTGGCGCTCAGTTGCCGTCACTACTCGAACATGATGTCCTCCGACCACGAATCCGCCGCGGGCGCGTCGCACAGCCCGCTTTACGCCAAACTCCTCGGTGAAACCGCAAAGATCGACTGGTGCGATCTCGAGCGCTTCTTTGCGCAAGGCAAGCTGCTTTCGGTCGCGCGCGATCTCGACCTCGTGAGCGTCGCCGAGGCGATCGCCAGCGACGACAAGGAGCAGGTCACCCGCTGGCTCGCCGCCGGCCACGTCGCCCGCATGCCGGCCGACACCGCGCAGGACTACGCGGCACGCAATCCGGAACTGTGGGCGGTCGTCGTATCGCCGTGGGTCTGCGTGCAGGAACGCGGCTGACGCGGCCGCCATGTCCGATTCCGCGTTATTCGACGCCGCCGCCGCTGCCCGGCCGGCCGCTGCCTCGCACCGGCGTGTCCTCGCGCTTGCGTTCCCGATCGTCCTCGCGAACCTGACCCAGCCGATCCTCGGCGCGGTCGACACGGCTGTCGCCGGCCATCTCGACGGCGCGCAGTATCTCGGCGGGGTCGCGCTCGGCGGGCTGTTCTTCAATTTCGTGTTCTGGGGCTTCGGCTTCCTGCGGATGGGCACGACCGGCCTCGTCGCGCAGGCGCACGGCGCGCGCGACGACGACGGCATCCGGCTGAGCGTCCTGCGTGCGCTCGTCGTCGCGTTCGCCCTCGGCGCCGCGGTGCTGGCGCTGCAGACGCCGCTGCTGTCGTTCACGCTGGCCGCGCTCGGCGGCAGCGACGCGGTGCGTGCCACCGCGCTCGCCTACGGCCACGCACGGATCTGGGCCGCACCGTTCGCGCTCGCGAATTACGTCGTGCTTGGCTATCTGCTCGGCGCGCAGCGCGTGCGGCTCGCGCTCATCGTGCAGGTGTTCATCAACGCGATCAACATCGGCGCGGTGCTGCTGTTCGTGTACGGCTTCGGTTGGGGCATCGCCGGCATCGGTGCGGCGACTGCCTGCGCGGACGCGTGCGGCTTCGCGCTCGGCGCGTGGCTGCTGTGGGAACTCCGGCCGCGCGGCCTGCCGCCGCTCGCGGCACGCATGCTCGTCGACCGCGCGGCGCTCAGGCGTCTGATCGCGCTCAATCGCGACATCTTCCTGCGCACGCTGTGCCTGCTGTCCGTGTTCGGCTGGTTCGCGCACCTCGGCGCGAAACAGGGCGACGCGACGCTCGCCGCGAACGCGCTGCTGCTGAACTTCCAGACTTTCATGGCGTACGGGCTCGACGGCTTCGCGCACGCGGCGGAAGCACTCGTCGGCGCAGCCGCCGGTGCACGCGAGCGCAGCGCGTTCCGGCAGGCGGTGCGCATCACGCTGTTCTGGGCCGTGCTCGGCGCGCTGGCGTTCGCGGTCGTGTACTGGGCGGCCGGCGGCTGGATCGTCGGACGGCTGACCGACCAGGCCGCGGTCCGCGAGGTCGCGGTGCGCTACCTGCCGTGGGCGGCGATCTCGCCCGTCGTGTCCGTGTGGGGATTCCTGCTCGACGGCGTGTTCATCGGCGCGACTCAGACGCGCTCGCTGATGCACGCGATGGCGGCATCGCTCGCAGTGTTCGTCGCGGCGACCTATGCGCTTGTCGGCACGCTCGGCAACCACGGCCTCTGGCTCGCGCTGCTGCTGTTCATGGCTGCGCGCGGCGTCACGCTCGCGCGCTACCTGCCGGGACTGTCGGCACAGATCGGCGACGCCGCACCAGCCGCGCAGGCGCCCGCCACCTGATTGGCCACCTGATCGCCCGCCTGACTGCGCGCCCGACTACAGCGCCCGATTTACTGCGTGGCGGCCGGCGGCGCGGTCAGCATCGACGGCGGCGTCATGTCGGTCGGCACGCCGTGATAATCGGCCGGATCCTGCGGCGGGTGGCCGCGTCGCGCCTGGCGGGGATCGTCGGCGCAGCCGGCAAGGATCGATGCGGCCAGCACGGCCAGCATGAAGCGGGTCATCAAATCGGGCTCCGGAAAGGACAGCGCGCCCATCGCGCGCTTGGGTCGCGCCGAGTCTAACGGAATTCCGGTTTCGAAGTCGCGCGTCTCATGTCCTACTATGTACTCCATGGCGCTGTGCCGTAAAAAGGAGGCTGCCATGACGTCTGAGGAAATTGCCGGCCTGATTGGCCTGTTCATCGGCTTGATGGTACTGATTGCGCTGTCGCTCTTCGAGGCGCGCGAATACAAGCGCTCACACGACGGCGAAGGCATGATCCATCACTGGATGGCGGAGCACCACCTGCTCGACTGGCGGCGCAAGCACTAAGCCGCGCAAGTACCAAGCCGGCTGCGCCGCTCTCCCCGCTCCGACCCGTGCCGAACCCGGGTCGCCTTCCGGCGTGCCGCTCGCGGCGCGACGATCGCGCTGTATCGCGCGAATTAATGGGGTCTGGTTTCACACCTGCTGCAGAATGAAAAGCGCCGCTGCGCGGTTCGTCACCGTGCAGCGGCGTTCGCATGTGCGCCCGTCGCCGGGCACACATCGCGTGCAGGCGTACGCTCAGCCGAGGAAATGCCGTGCGTAGCGCGCGTTGATGTCCGACAGGCGGAACAGCGTCAGGAAATCGGCGCAGTTGAAGTCCGGATCCCACGCAGGCGCGCCGCAAATCTTCGCGCCGAGACGCAGATAGCCCTTGATCAGTGGCGGCGGCGCAACGGCCGTGCCGGTCTGCAGTTCGTCGACCGGCAACGCCGTATGCGGGAACGCGCGATACTCGGGCGCGGTCAGCGAGTTCGCCGGCAGCGACTGGTACAGGTTGGCCGCATAGTGGCCGCCATCGGCCATCGACACGCTCGCGCAGCCGAGCATCGTCTCGTAGCCGTTCTGCATCATGTACGCGCCGAGGCCGCCCCAGAGCGCCATGATGACGGCGCCGCTGCGGTAGTCGCTGTGCACGCACGAGCGGCCGACTTCGACCATCTTGCCGCGCAGATGCGTGAGGCGCGACAGGTCGAACTCGCCTTCCGCGTACAGGCGCCCGACACGGGCGGCCTGGTGCGGCGGCAGGACGCGATACGTGCCGACGACCTTCAGGGTGTCGAGATCGCGGACCAGCAGGTGATCGCAATAGGCATCGAACGGATCCACGTCGAGACCGGCGGGACCGC
Source organism: Burkholderia sp. Ac-20353 (assembly GCF_017104785.1). NCBI lineage: Bacteria > Pseudomonadati > Pseudomonadota > Betaproteobacteria > Burkholderiales > Burkholderiaceae > Burkholderia > Burkholderia sp. Ac-20353. The sequence continues at coordinate 30,973 of NZ_JAAGPL010000023.1, forward strand.
TGACCTGCGCACCCATCTCTTCGGCGAACACGCTGTAGCGCAGGCGCTGGGCCTCGCGCAGTTCGTCTTCGGTGCGCGCCCACGCAGCGCGCAGACGGAATTCCGACGTGACGGTTTCAGCGGCGCGCGGCAGGTGACGCCGGCCCGAATCGAGGGGGAGCGAGGCAAAGGGGAGCGTAGGCGTCGGCAGTTCTCGCATTAGGCTTTCCTGGTCGTAAGGAATAAGACGACATGCCCGCCAATGTAGTAACCGGCCGTGACCGTTATGTGGCACGACCGTGTCCGTTCAATGACGTGTCGCCGAATTGACTTTAGCAGAAAGCCTGCCGATACGTATGATCAATCCCGATCAGACCAGATCCGGCGACAGCGCAGCGCGCAAAACCGCCTGCCGGCTGCCGTCCCGCGTGCGGCTCGCGAGCCACACGATCGCGCCTTTTTTCACGCTCCAGCTGTCGTCGCTGTCGGCGATCAGCCGCGCGGCGACGCTGCCGAGTGTCGGCTGATGACCGACGATCACGACCGTCGGCGCGATCCCGTCCGGCCAGCCGGCCGCGGCCAGCACGTCGTCGACGTTCCCGCCGGGCGCGAGCGCGTCGACGGTACGGTACTGGTCGGTCAGCGCCTCGACCGTCTGAACGGTGCGCGCCGCCGGGCTCGCGAGAATCACGCTGTTGGTTTCGAGCCGGTTGCGCAGCCACTTCGCCATCGCCTGCGCGTCCTTGCGCCCGCGCACGGTCAACTGACGCGCGAGGTCGCTCGCCGCATTGTCTTCCGCCTCGGCATGGCGCCACAGGATCAGGTTCATCATGATTGTCTCCGTTGTTTGTGACCGGCCTGCATCCGCCGCGTCAGGCAATTATCATCGCGCTGTTGACCGAGCGCGGGATTAAAGGGTAGAATCTCGGATTCGTCGGAGCGTAGCGCAGCCTGGTAGCGCATCTGATTTGGGATCAGAGGGTCGTAGGTTCGAATCCTATCGCTCCGACCACGATATGCAAGGGTTCCATGGCACTGCCGTGGAACCTTCCCAATAGAAAGTCTAGCCGGTGCCATGGTAAAAACATGGCGCCGGGACAGCCGAAAGCCCGCCATCGCGCGGGCTTTTGCGCATTCAGAGCCGGGCGCCGCGACGTGAAATGCCGGCAACCCAGTACGGTTGCCGGCCAGTTGAGCCAATCCGGTGCCAGTCATACCGGCCGGTCTCGCGTCAATGCGTACACGGGCCGACATGCTTCATATCGGTCATGTCGATACCGCCTGCATCGTCCAGAACATATCCCCACAGACCGGCTCCGTGATCGCCATTCAGCACGCAGTCGCTGAACTCCGGGAGACTCCTCAACCGCCCGTGAACCGGCATGCCATTCGCAACACGGCCTTTGTCGAGCGCATCCATGCTGTACAGACGGTCGTTGAACAGCATGAATGCGGACACCCCGCTGACGGAGCTGAACGTGCCATGAAGAAGAAAAACGACAGCGTTGCGCGCATTCAGGCCTTTGATGGCGATTTTTTTACTTCCCTCGATTGATCCACGAGGGATGACGAGCATGCCGTCCTGAATCCCGTATCCCCCGCTGTCATTCTGGCCGGTGGGCGCAACGCACCGCAGGTCTGGCTGCCCCGGAATCGGGCAAACCGGCGTCACGACGGAAAATTGATCGGGGCTGAGTCCATCTATCTTCCTGAAGCTCTGGTCGAAGACATTCTTACGATCCGCATAAAAGGCCTTTGACAGAATCTTGAGCTCTCCGTCGACCTTGTTCAGCCACTTCACGCCGTCGGTGTAGTCGACACTGAATGCGTTTTCGCCGTTGATCGCCAGATCGCTGACATTCAGGATTCGGTCTTCGAAAACCCGAACCGGATAGGCGGTCGACATTCCCTTTGCTTCCCTCCCGTCAAAAAAGACATGATTCGCGTCGAGCGCCCATTTGTCGTCTTTTGAGCCTTCGGGAACAAAGCACTTGAATGATTGGATGTCCGCACCGACGACCCTGAAAGGCGTGTCGTCGGCACTGCCTTCTTCATGGCTATGGTCACTCGTCAGATAAAAAACCGATTGCCCGTCCGTTGCATAGGTAGGACTGCATCCTGCTACGAGATCGAACTTCGGCGTGGACGTGACCTGGTAGTAGTAGCGGTAGCGATGCACTTCGTTGTGCCGTGCTGCCCGCGGAAGAAAGCATTGTGCGTCGAAACCGGCTACATCGCCGCGGCCGCAGTATGGACCTTGATACACATCCTCGCTGCGTATGAAATACCCCTTCTCGTTCACAATCGCAAACGTTCCCGCTTGCCGCGCGCCGGAGCCTTCATCGTTGTAGTCGTCCCAAGTCTGCCGCTGGGCGCCCATCACTTTCGCGTTGTGCGTCGCGCACGCGCTTTTCCTGACTTCCTTCCACGACGTCCGCTTCCCCGAGAATTCCTGGCCCGGAGCGGGAACGTACCAGGTCTCCTCACATGTTGAAGTCGTATGCGCGTGAGCCTGGGAGCTGAAACCCGAAATGGCACACAGGGCCAGGAAAAGAACTTTCAAGCGTTTCAATTCATGAGCAAGCGAGAGATATGGCTTCATCCGTTCTGACCAGATTCCGGGATGTTTGATATAGGGAATTGCGTCGGCGGATGAGTCTGCCTGACAAATAAACTCACAAGATCGAGCCAGCTATAGGCATTGATAGGCTAAAGTACGGAATAGTCGTCTTACTCCGATCTCGCCAGTGAGCGATCAACAACAATCTACAGGAGAATTGTATGGCTACCTATCAGAAGCTGAAAGAGCAAGCCGCGGATCTATTGCGTCAAGCGGAAGAAGCGCGACTCGCTGAACTCGAGGTCGTGCTCCAGGAGGTCCGCGCACGCGTTGCCGAATACGGGCTGACCCCCGAACAAGTATTCGGGCGCAGACGTGGAACAAGTAAAAGCACTGGCGCAAAGCCAGCGCTCGCGCCGAAGTATCAAGACCCGAAGACCGGTGCGACCTGGTCCGGACGAGGTCGCGAACCCGGCTGGATCAAAGGAAAGCGTCGGGAGCGGTTCCTGATCCAGGAATAACGCTCATCGCGCTGTTGATTGCGCAACGACTGGCGAACGAGCCGCCCGACATCCGGACGCACTCGTTCGCCGCGATTCAATGCAATCCAGCCAGCCCAAATTCTTGTGCCGGATAGCCCGACGCATTGCGGACTGATGCGCCGGCAAATTCGCGTCCAAATCGCCATTCCGCTCGAGCCAATCAGTGGCGCGCAAGCGGTTTATGTCCCGTCGCCTTCAACGCGGCATTGATATCGGCCCGCGTGTTGATGAATACGCCACATTGGCCAGGGTAACGGCTAGGACTACTGCACATAGGGCGAGTCCTATAGGGCGAGTCCTGAGTACTTCATCATCGGCAATACTTGTGGAAGAAACGAGTCGAACGAGTTGTGTGTCGGCGCCAGCAGTGATGGCTGGCAGATTCGGACAATCTCGCGTCGTACACTGGCAGCGATCGGCACGCTCGCCACGGAATGTCCGGGAAACGCGATAATATCCGCTACCGACCCTCACCACCGCATGAAAAACTTCTCGCAAGCCGCCCTCATCAGCGCGCTGCTGGCCATCGCGGCACCGGGCATCGCGTCCGCCAAACCGCTCGACGCCGCGCTCGACTGCCATTCGAACGGCCATGCGTTCGTCGCGCCGCTGCTCGCCGCCGGCGACCTGCAGCCGGAGCCGATGCACGTCGAATCGAACTCGGTCAACGCGTTCCGCACCGAGCACGACCTGACGGCGTATGGCTTCGGCGTCTATGTCGTGCTCGGCTATCAGGCGAACGATCCGATCTTTCGCCAGGGCAGCGGCACGCCGATCGGCGACTGGGCTTACGGAGTCGTGGTCAAGGGCACGAAGGGCGCGGTCGAGGCTGCCGTGCGCAAGGCCGGCAGCGACGCAACCGTCAAGCAGGCGTTCCCGTTCCTGACCGCGATCGTCTGCTCGTCGGACTGAGCGGTTTCACGCAGGCAGGTCAGACGCAGGCCGCACCCGACCTGCCAAGCCGACCTACGCTACCCCATTACGCGCCCGTATACACCACGCGACACGGAATGCCGACCTTCTCCCATTCCGCCGCCTCCTGGCTGAGGCTGTAGTCGGTCAGCGGATTCTGCTCGACCCACGCGCCGGGCAGACGCACTTCGTACCCACCCTTCTTCATCTGCGACACGGAAATGTCCGGCAGCCCCGCATCGGTACGGCGGCGGCACAGCAGCGCGGCCAGACGCAGACAGAACAGCAGCGGCCACTCGACTTCGCGCGCCTGCGACAGCTTGCCGAGCTTGCCTGCATGGCCGAGCACGAGCGCCGCGAGGCGCGCCTGGTCGGTACGCGAGAAACCCGGCATGTCCGCATTGCTCGCGATGTACGCGGAATGCTTGTGATACGAGCTGTGTGAAATCGACAGACCAATCTCGTGCAGCGCCGCCGCCCAGCCGAGGAACATCCGGCTTTCCACGCGGAGTTCGTCATCGGGCTCTTCGAGTTGGTCGTAGAAGCGCACCGCCAACGCGGCAATCCGCTCGGCCTGCGGGCGATCGACGCCATAGCGGCGCGTGAAGCCCTCGACGGTCACCGCGCGCATGTCCTCGTGCTGCGCGCGGCCGAGCAGGTCGTACAGCACGCCGAGGCGCAGCGCACCGTCGGTCGTGTCGACGTAGTCGATGCCGAGTTCCTCGAACACCGCGAGCATGATCGCGAGGCCGCCTGCGAGCACCGGCACGCGGTCGGGCTTCAGCGCGACGAGCTTCAGCCGGTTGACGTTCTCGGACTTGATCAGCGCGCGCTTCAGGCGCTCGAGCCCGCCACGCGAAATCCCGTGCGACACGCCGGGATCGTTGAAGCCGTTCGCCTCGACGAGCTCCGCGAGCGCACGCGCGGTGCCCGACGAGCCGATCGCCTGATCCCACCCCGCCTTCTTGTATTCGCCCGAGATGATCTGGATCTCGCGCTTCGCGGCGAGTTCGGCCTGCCGCATCGTGTACTCGTCGACGTTGCCGGCCGGGAAAAATGCGCGGCTGTGGCTCACGCAACCGATGTACAGGCTCTCCATCACGAGCGGCGTGTAGTGCGAGCCGATGATGAACTCGGTCGAACCGCCGCCGATATCGACGACGAGCCGCTTGCCCGCGCTCGCCGGCACCGAATGCGCGGCACCCGCATAGATCAGGCGGGCCTCTTCGCGGCCCGCGATCACTTCGATCGGAAACCCGAGCGCCGCTTCCGCCTCGACGAGGAACTCGCTGGCGTTCTTCGCGACGCGCAGCGTGTTGGTCGCCACCGCGCGCACGTGATCGGGATGAAAATCGCGCAGCCGTTCGCCAAACCGCTTGAGCGCCTCCCAGCCACGCTCCTGCGACGCGCGATCGAGCATCTTGTCGAGCGACAGGCCCGCGGCCAGCCGCACCGGCTCGCGCAGCGCGTCGACAGGATAGATCTGGCTACCGGCCGGCGTCTCCTCGATGCGTCCGACAATCAGCCGGAAGCTGTTCGAGCCGAGATCCACGGCAGCCAGCAAGTGGGGGGTTGTAACCATCAGAAGGGGGCTCCGTGCGCGTTCGACCGCGGCGATCAGGCACCGCGGGGCAGTCAGTCAAAGGCGACATTTTAAGCGTGGAACGCCTGCCAGTGTCACGTTCGGCGGGCATGCACCCTGCAGCATTGTATATAGGCGAAACATTTATGAGACGAAACGTTTCCATCGTAGAATTTGCTGAACCATAACGATTTTTGTCATTTGCACGTCATCACACCGTGAGAGTTTCCGAGCGTCCTTTCGAGTCATTGACCGACCCATCCCCCACTCTGCCGATGTCCGTCCGATACCCGCTTCTCAATCGTGAACTCGGCATCCTTGGATTCAATGAGCGCGTCCTCGCGCAGGCGGCCGACCCGCATGTGCCCCTGCTGGAACGCCTGCGCTTCGTCTGCATCACGAGCAGCAACCTCGACGAATTCTTCGAAGTCCGGATGGCCGGCCTGCAGGAGCAGCTCCGCGACAATCCCGGCGCGCTCACGCCCGACGGCATGTCGTTACAGCATGCTTACGGCCTCGTCGTCGAGCGCGCGCAGCGTCTCGTGCACCGCCAGTACACGATGCTGCACGAAACGGTGCTGCCGGCGCTCGAACAGGAAGGCATCTACTTCCACAGCAGCGACACGTGGAACGACGAGCAGACCGAATGGGCGCGGCGCTATTTCTTCGACGAACTACTGCCGGTGCTCACGCCGATCGGCCTCGATCCCGCCCACCCGTTCCCGCGCGTGTTGAACAAGAGCCTGAACTTCGTCGTCGAGCTCGAAGGCCGCGACGCGTTCGGCCGCCAGGCCGTGATGGGCATCGTGCAGGCGCCGCGCGCGCTGCCGCGCGTCGTGCGCATGCCGCAGGCGCTGTCCGGCTTCGAGCACGGCTTCGTGCTGCTGAGTTCGTTCATGCAGCGCTTCGTCGGCGAGCTGTTTCCGCAGCTCGTCGTGAAAAGCTGCAACCAGTTCCGCATTACGCGCAACAGCGAGCTGTTCGTCGACGAGGACGAAATCACGAACCTGCGCGTCGCGCTGCAGGGCGAACTGCCCGCGCGCCATCTCGGCAATGCGGTGCGCCTCGAAGTGTCGGCCGATACGCCCGCGCATATCGTGCGGCGCCTGCTCGACGAAGGCGGGCTCAGCGAGAAAGACTGCTATCGCGTGATCGGTTCGGTGAACCTCGTGCGTCTGATGCAGATCCCCGACCTCATCGACCGTCCGGACCTGAAGTTCGCGCCGTTCACTGCATCGATTCCGCCCGCCATTACGAATGCGGGCACGATGTTCGACGCGATCGATAACGGCGACATCCTGCTGCATCACCCGTACGAAAGCTTCCAGCCCGTGCTCGAGCTGTTGCAGCAGGCAGCGAAGGATCCGAGCGTGGTCGCGATCAAGCAGACGATCTATCGTACCGGCACCGACTCGCCGCTGATGGATGCGCTGATGGAAGCCGCGCGCAACGGCAAGGAAGTGACGGTCGTCGTCGAACTGCTCGCGCGCTTCGACGAGGAGACCAACATCAACTGGGCGTCGCAGCTCGAAGCGGTCGGCGCGCATGTCGTGTACGGCGTCGTCGGACACAAGTGCCACGCGAAGATGATGCTGATCGTGCGGCGCGTCGTGAAAGCCGGCAAGGCGTCGCTGCGCCGCTACGTGCACCTCGGCACCGGCAACTACCATCCGCGCACCGCCCGCCTCTATACGGACTTCGGGCTGATGACGGCCGACCAGAAGATCTGCGAGGACGTTCATCACGTATTCCAGCAACTGACCGGGATCGGCGGCGAGCTGTCGCTGCACGAGCTGTGGCAGTCGCCGTTCACGCTGCATCCGCGCATCATCGACGCGATCCGCGCCGAAACCGAAAACGCGCGCGCCGGCAAGCGCGCACGCGTCGTCGCGAAGATGAACGCGCTGCTCGAGCCGTCGGTGATTGCGGCGCTGTACGAAGCGTCGCAGGCAGGCGTGAAGGTCGACCTGATCGTGCGCGGCGTGTGCGCGCTGCAACCGGGCGTACCGGGGCTGTCGGACAACATCACGGTGCGCTCGATCGTCGGCCGCTTCCTCGAGCATCACCGGATCTACTACTTCCACGCGAACGGTGCCGAGGACGTGTATCTGTCGAGCGCGGACCTGATGGACCGCAACCTGTTCCGCCGCGTCGAGGTCGCGTTCCCGATTCGACAGCGCAAGCTCAAGCACCGCGTGATCGCCGAGGGTCTGTCGGTGTTCCTCGGTGACAACCAGTGCTCGTGGACGATGCACAGCGACGGCCACTACCGGCGCCGCCGCGCGGGCAAGGCAGTGCGCAACGCGCAGCTCGGCCTGCTCGCGAAATTCTGCTCGTGACGCGCATCGCGCGACCATGAAAAAAGCGCACCTCGGTGCGCTTTTTCTTTTCCGATGCCCGCGCACGTCACGCGCGGCACCCGAAGCGGCTACGGCATCATGCCTCGTAGGCCGCCCGCTTCACCGTCACGGTCCGCATCGCCGGAAAGCGTGCGGTGAACGTGCTGCCGCGCCCCTCCTCGCTCTGGATGTACAGATGCGCGTCGTGCCGCTGCAATACATGCTTGACGATCGCGAGCCCGAGCCCCGTGCCGCCCGTATCGCGCGAACGGCTGCGGTCGACGCGGTAGAAGCGCTCGGTCAGCCGCGGCAGATCGGTAGCCGGGATGCCGAACCCGCTGTCCGTCACCGAGAACACGGCCTGCGAGCTTTCGCGCCGCCACGACACAAGGATCTTGCCGCCCTCCGGCGTATAGCGGATCGCATTCGTCACGAGGTTTGCGAACGCGCTGAAGATTTCCGTCTGCGCGCCGGCCACCGCGAGCGTTTCATCGATCGTGAACTCGATGTCGTGATGCCCGTTGGACAGCGTCTGCGCGTCTTCCTTCAGATGGTCGAACACGGACCGCATGTCGATCGGCCGATCGGCGGCCGGCTTGCTCTCGCCTTCGAGCTTCGCGAGCACCAGCAGGTCGGTGACGATGTGGCGCATCCGCGATGCCTGCTGCTCCATCAGGTCGAGATAGCGCGCGCGGTCCTCTTCGTTGAGCGGCAGCTCGCGCATCGTTTCGAGGAAGCCCGACAGCACGGTGAGCGGCGTCTTCAGCTCGTGCGACACGTTCGCGACGAAGTCGCGCCGCATCGCGTCGGTGCGCTCGAGCTCGGTGATGTCCTGCGTCAGCAGCAGCTTGCGGTTTTCGCCGTACGGGAACACCTGCACCGCGAGCACATGCTGCCGCGCCTCGCCCATCCCTTGCATCACGAGCATCTCGTCGTAGTGCTGCGAATTCAGGTAGCGGACGAAATCAGGATGCCGAACCAGGTTGGTGACGTGCTGGCGCAGGTCGCGCTTCGCGTCGAAGCCGAAATGCACTTCGGCGATCGCGTTGCACCATTCGATCTGGTCGTGGTCGTCGAGCATCGCGACGCCGTTCGGCGACGCCTGGATCGCCTGGATGAAGCGCGAATGCTGCTGCTCGACCTGCCGCACCTGTGCGTGCCACTGCTTCGCGAGCTTGTGCAGCCGGTAATAGATCTCGCCCCAGACGCCCGGCGCGCTCGGCACTTCGCCATACACGGGCGCATCGAGCAGGCGCCACAGGCGCTGCGTGTGGAACGTACTGAAAAAGCCCTGCGCAACCAGCATCACGACCGCGAACACGAGGCCCGCGGTCGGGCCGGCAAGAAAGCCGACCAGTACGCTGATCAGCACGAGCAACACGAGCGACACGATGAAGCGCGCCCAGATGATGTTCATGATTCAGCGTCCGAAAAATTGATAAGCGTGCCGCGGCGCGCAACGCACCGCTCGTGCATCATGCGTGTTTCGCGAGCCGGTAGCCGCTGCCGCGGACCGTTTCGATCATCGCGTCGCAACCGGCCGGCTTGAGGGCCGCGCGCAATCGCTTGATATGCACGTCCACGGTGCGCTCTTCGACGAACACATGGTCGCCCCACACCTGGTCGAGCAGTTGCGTGCGGCTGTGCACGCGCTCCGGATGCGTCATGAAGAAGTGCAGCAGGCGAAACTCGGTCGGGCCGAGATCGAGCTTGATCTCGCTGCCTTCCGCGTGCGCTGCGACCCGATGCGTCGCCGGGTCGAGACGCAGCCCGTTGATCGACACGACGTCCTCGGTCAGCTGCGGCGCGCGGCGGCGCAGCACCGCCTTGATGCGCGCCATCAGCTCCTTCGGCGAGAACGGCTTCGTCACGTAGTCATCCGCACCGATCTCGAGGCCGAGCACCTTGTCCTGCTCGTCGCCGCGCGCGGTCAGCATGATGATCGGGATATGCTTGGTGCGCTCGTTGTTGCGCAGGTCGCGCGCGAACGCGATGCCGGACTTGCCCGGCAGCATCCAGTCGAGCAGCACGAGGTCCGGCAGTACGTCGCTGATCAGGTTCTGCGCCTGTTCGGCGTTGTATGCGCGGATCGGGCAGTGTCCGGCATGCTGGAGATTCACCGAAATCAGTTCGGAAATCGCGGGCTCATCTTCGATGACGAGAATGTTGCTGGGCATCGGCACCTCTGTTCGTGGAGCGTAAGTCGCTTTAACTGTTGGCTTCGCGATCGAGCGTGTCGCGCGGCTGGTGCCGCACGTCGGTGCCCTTCACGATGTAAATGATGAATTCGGCGATGTTCTTCGCGTGGTCGCCGATCCGTTCGATCGCCTTCGCGATGAACAGGTATTCGAGGCCGACCGAGATCGTGCGCGCATCTTCCTGCATGTACGACACGAGCTTGCGCACGAACGCGCGGAATTCCTGGTCGATTTCCTTGTCGTCCTTGACGATCTGCGCGGCGGCGACCGTGTCGAGACGCGCGAACGCGTCGAGCGCGCGGCGCAGGATCGTCACAGCCATCTCGCCCGACACCTTGATCTCGGCGATGTTGACCGCGCGCGCGGCCGGTTCGTCGACCAGGCGGCGCACGCGCTTCGCGATCTTCTCCGCCTCGTCGCCGGCGCGCTCGAGGTTCGTAATCGTTTTCGAAATCGACATCAAAAGACGCAGGTCGCGCGCGGCAGGCTGGCGCAGCGCGATGATGTTGCCGCACTCCTGGTCGATCTCGACTTCCATCGTGTTCAGGATCTCTTCGTTCGCGATCACCTTCTCGGCCGCATCGCGGTCGAATTCGTTGAGCGCGTGCATCGCGCCGATGATCTGCGCCTCGACGAGCCCGCCCATCTCGAGCACCTTCGACGACACCGCATTGAGATCGGCGTCGAACTGGCTCGACAAATGTTTATCCGACATGATTGTTGTTCTCCTTCATCAACCGAAGCGGCCGGTGATGTAGTCTTCCGTTTCCTTGCGTACCGGCTTGATGAAGATCTTCTCGGTCTCGCCGAATTCGATCAGTTCGCCCAGGTACATATAGGCCGTGTAATCCGAGCAGCGCGCTGCCTGCTGCATGTTGTGCGTGACGATCACGACCGTGTAGTCGCTCTTCAGCTCCGCGATCAGCTCTTCGATGCGGCCCGTCGAGATCGGGTCGAGCGCCGAGCACGGCTCGTCGAGCAGCAGCACTTCCGGACGGATCGCGATGCCGCGCGCGATGCACAGACGCTGCTGCTGGCCGCCCGACAGGCCGTAGCCGCTCTGACCGAGCTTGTCCTTCACTTCGTTCCACAGCGCGGCCTTCGTCAGCGCCCACTCGACGCGGTCGTCCATCTCCGAACGCGTGAGCTTCTCGAACATCTTCACGCCGAACGCGATGTTGTCGTAGATCGACATCGGGAACGGCGTCGGCTTCTGGAACACCATGCCGATCCGCGCACGCAGCAGCGAGATGTCGCGCTTCGTCGTCAGCAGGTTCTCGCCGTCCATCAGGATCTCGCCTTCGGCGCGCTGCTCCGGATAGAGCGCAAACATCTTGTTGAACGTGCGCAGCAGCGTCGACTTGCCGCAACCCGACGGGCCGATGAACGCGGTCACCTTGCCTTCGGGAATGCGCATGTTGATGTTCTTCAGCGCATGGAACTTGTTGTAGAAGAAGTTGAGGTTGTTGACCTCGATCTTCGCGTCCAGCGGCTCGAGCGGACGGCCGTCCGCGGCGCCCTGCGTACCAGCCGGTGCGGCGACGCGTTCGATGGGATTCAGGTGGCTCTCTGCCATATTCATCGGATTGCTCCGCCGTTACTGTTTCGAGAAGATCGAGCGCGCGAGGATGTTGAGTCCGAGCACCCCGAGCGTAATCAGGAACACGCCCGCCCACGCGAGCGACTGCCATTCGGCAAACGGGCTCATCGCGAACTTGAAGATCGTGACGGGCAGGTTCGCCATCGGCTGGCTCATATCCCACGAGAAGAACTGGTTCGACAGCGCGGTGAACAGCAGCGGCGCCGTCTCGCCGGCGATCCGCGCGACTGCGAGCAGCACGCCCGTGATGATCCCGCCCATCGACGCGCGCAGCGTGATCTTCAGCACCATCCGCCACTTCGGCGTACCGAGCGCGAAGGCCGCTTCACGCAGCGCGTTCGGCACGAGCTTCAGCATGTTCTCGGTCGTGCGGATCACGATCGGGATCTGCAGCAGCGCGAGTGCGATCACGCCGGCCCAGCCGGAGAAGCGGCCCGACTTCGCGACGACGAGCGCGTACACGAACAGGCCCACGACGATCGACGGCGCCGACAGCAGGATGTCGTTGATGAAACGGACCGTGCTCGCGAGCAGGTTCTTCTGCCCGTATTCGGCGAGGTACACACCCGCGAGGATGCCGATCGGCGTGCCGACCAGCGTGCCGAAGCCGACCAGCATCAGGCTGCCGACGATCGCGTTCGCGAGACCGCCGCCCGGCGTGTTCGGCGGCGGGGTCGACTCGGTGAACATCGCGACCGACAGGCCGCCGATGCCGAGATGCAGCGTCGTATAAAGAATCCACACGAGCCACATCAGGCCGAACGCCATCGCACCGAGCGACGCGGTGAGTGCGATCGCGTTGACGAGCTTGCGCTTGCGCTGCAGGCGGCTGCGCATCGCGTCGAGCACGGCGCCGTCGGGGCCGGGGAAATTCATCACGGGCTCGCTCATTTCTTGCCCTCTCCTTTCTCGAGGCGCAGCAGCAGCAGTTTGGAGATGGCCAGCACGATGAACGTGATCACGAACAGGATCAGGCCCAGTTCCATCAGCGCGGACGTATGCAGGCCGGGCGACGCTTCGGCGAACTCGTTCGCGAGCGCCGACGTGATGCTGTTGCCCGGCGAGAACAGCGATACGTTGTCGAGCAGGTTCGTGTTGCCGATCACGAAGGTCACGGCCATCGTTTCGCCGAGTGCGCGGCCGAGGCCGAGCATCACGCCGCCGATCACGCCGGTCTTCGTATAGGGCAGCACGATCTTCCACATCACTTCCCAGGTCGTGCAGCCGATCCCGTAGGCCGATTCCTTCAGCAGCACGGGGGTGACCTCGAACACGTCGCGCATCACCGACGCGATGTACGGAATGATCATGATCGCGAGGATCACGCCGGCCGCGAGAATGCCGATGCCGATCGGCGGGCCGGCGAACAGCGTACCGAGCACCGGCACGCCATCGAACAGGCGGCCGATCGGTTTCTGGAAATACTCCGCGAAGATCGGTGCGAACACGAGCAGGCCCCACATCCCGTACACGATCGACGGGATCGCGGCGAGCAGCTCGATCGCGATGCCGAGCGGGCGACGCAGCCAGACCGGCGACAGCTCGGTGAGGAACAGCGCGATGCCGAAGCTGACCGGCACTGCGATCACGAGCGCGATGACCGACGTCACGATGGTGCCGTAGATCGGCACGAGCGCGCCATAGACATCCGAATTGGGATCCCATTCGGACTGCCAGAGAAAGCCGAGGCCGAACTTCTGGATGGTCGGCATCGACGAGATGATCAGCGAGACGATGATGCCGCCGAGCAGCAATAGCGTCACGATCGCGGCGAGCCAGGCGAGGCCGCCGAACAGGATGTCCCCGGCGCGGCTCGGCGCGTGTTGCTGCGCACCGTCGGTGGAGCGGGAAGACACGTATGGAATATCAGACATGATTGCCTGTTTTTGAATACCGGGCGCCATGACGCCCGGCCTTACCGCACGCACTGCCCGGCCAGCGCGGCCGGGCAGCGAACCGCTGTGACGCTTACTCCGTGGCGACCGGCTTGCCAGCTGCGTCCGTCACCTTGCTCTTCCACTGCTTGCGGATTTCCGCTTCGACTGCCGGCGGCAGCGAGATGTAGTCGAGGCTGTCAGCTGCCTTCTCGCCGTTCTTGAACGCCCAGCCGAAGAACTTCAGCGTTTCCGCGCCCTGCTCCGGCTTGTCCTGCTTCGCGTGCAGCAGAACGAACGTCGCGCCGACGACCGGCCATGCTTCCTTGCCCGGCTGGTTCGTCAGGATCTGGTAGAACGACTTCGACCAGTTCGCGCCGGCAGCAGCGGCCTTGAACGTTTCCGTCTTCGGCTCGACCACCGTGCCCGTCGAATTCTTCAGCGCGGTGTAGACCATGCTGTTCTTTTTCGCGTACGCCCACTCGACGTAGCCGATCGCGCCCGGCAGGCGCTGCACGAAGGCCGCGACGCCGTCGTTGCCCTTGCCGCCCGTGCCGGTCGGCCAGTTGACCGTCGTGCCTTCGCCGACCTTCGACTTCCACTCGTCGTTGACCTTCGACAGGTAGTTCGTCCAGATGAAGCTCGTGCCCGAGCCGTCAGCACGGCGAACGACTGCGATGTCGGTATCCGGCAGCTTGACCTTCGGGTTCAGCGCGGCGATCGCCGGGTCGTTCCACTTCTTGATCTTGCCGAGGTAGATGTCGCCGAGCACCGGGCCCGACAGCGTCAGCTCACCAGCCTTCACGCCCGGCACGTTGACGACCGGCACCACGCCGCCGACCACCGTCGGGAACTGGAACAGGCCTTCCTTCGCGAGGTCTTCGTCCTTCAGCGGTGCGTCCGAACCGGCAAAATCGACCGTCTTTGCGTTGATCTGCTTCAGGCCGCCCGACGAGCCGATGCCCTGGTAGTTGACCTTCGCACCGCCGGCTTGCTGGTAATCGGCAGCCCATTTCGTATAGATCGGCATGGCGAACGTGCTGCCTGCGCCCGTGATGTCGGCTGCATGTGCGGCGACGGCGAAAAGCGCGCCAGCCAGGCCGGCAATCGCGGTTTGCATCAATTTCATGAGACCTCCAGAGTGTGAGCGGATGACTACGGCACCGCGAAGGTTAGGGGGTGCTCATGACAGTACTGTGACAATCAATGAAACTGGCGTGACAGTAACATGACTGCCTGAAAGGTTACAACGGACGGGGATCGGGACTGCCGGGAACGCGCCGGCACAGGCAGAGTAGGCAAGAAATGCCGGAAAGGGAAAGGTGAAATGCGAACACGGACGACGCAGCAACAGGATGCGCGCCGCCCTGCCCGCGACCCGGATCAGGCCGTCGCCGTGCGGACCACGTCGGCGATCGCCTCCGCATGACGGTTCGCGTCCGCGACCTGCTGGGCCTCGACCATCACGCGCAGCACGGGCTCCGTGCCCGACGCGCGAATCAGCACGCGGCCGCTGCCGGCCAGCGCCTTCTCCGCATCGTCGATCGCCGTGCGGATCGACGCATTGCCCTTCCAGTCCGAACCCGGCTTCATCCGCACGTTGATCAGCTTCTGCGGGAACAGCGTCACGCCATCGAGCAACTGGGCGAGCGTGTGACCGCTGCGCTTCAGCGCGGCCAGCACCAGCAGCGCCGACACGATGCCGTCGCCGGTCGTATGCCGGTCGAGCGACAGGATGTGGCCGGACCCTTCCGCCCCCAGTTGCCAGCCGCGTTCGCGCAGCTGCTCGAGCACGTAGCGGTCGCCGACCGCCGCGCGCACGAACTGCACGCCCTCGCGCTGCAGCGCGACTTCGACGGCGAGATTCGTCATCAGCGTTCCAACGGCCCCTTCGACTTGACCGTTAGTTGCAATACGATCCTTGACCAGCACGTAGAGCAGCTCGTCGCCGTTGTACAGCCGGCCGGACGCATCGACCACCTGCAGGCGGTCCGCATCGCCGTCGAGCGCGATGCCGAGATCGGCATGGTTCGCACGCACTGCGCGTACCAGCGCGTCGGGTGCGGTCGCACCGACACCGTCATTGATATTGAAGCCGTTCGGCGCCACGCCGATCGGAATCACGTCCGCGCCCAGCTCGTGGAACACGTGCGGCGCGATCTGGTATGCGGCGCCGTGCGCGCAGTCGATCACGAGCTTCATCCCGCGCAGGTCGAACGCGGCCGGGAACGTGCTCTTGCAGAATTCGATGTAGCGGCCGGCCGCATCGTCGAGACGGCGCGCCTTGCCGAGCCCGTCGGACGGTGCGCATTCGAGCGGCTTCGCGAGCCATGCCTCGATCGCGGCTTCGGTCTCGTCGGGCAGCTTGTTGCCGTCCGCGGAGAAGAACTTGATGCCGTTGTCGTGATACGGGTTGTGCGACGCGCTGATCACGACGCCCGCCGACAGGCGCAGCGCACGCGTCAGGTACGCGACGCCCGGCGTCGGCATCGGGCCGGCCAGCATCACGTCGACGCCTGCCGCGGAAAAGCCCGCCTCCAGCGCAGCCTCGAGCATGTAGCCCGACACGCGCGTGTCCTTGCCGATCAGTACCGTCGGGCGCGTTCCCGATGCGGCGTCCGCCGAGCCTGCTGCCAGCACCTTGCCGGCCGCGTAGCCGAGCCGCAACACGAAATCGGGCGTGATCGGCGCTTCACCAACCGTGCCGCGAATGCCGTCCGTGCCGAAATATCGACGTCCCATAAAACAGTTTCCTCCTCGTTCTGACTTATCTATGCCGCGCGGCTTCCCGCACGGCCTCCCAGATTTTCAGCGCGTCGACGGTCGGCGCGACGTCGTGCACGCGCACGATCGCGGCGCCCCGCTCCACCGCGCACAGCGCGGCCGCGACGCTCGCTGCGACGCGCTCCATCGGCGGCTTGCCGCCGATCACCGCGCCGAGCATCGATTTGCGCGACATGCCCGCGAGAATCGGATACGGCCGATCATCGGGCCGCGCGGGCGTCGTCTGCGGCAACGCGGCGAGCAGCGCATAGTTATGTTCGATGACGGCCTTGCCGAACCCGAAGCCCGGATCGACGCAGATCCGCTCCGCCGCGATGCCCGCGTCCATCAGTGCCTGCGCGCGCGCGGCAAGGAAGTCGCGGACGTCGATCACCACATCGCGATAGTCGGGCTCGTGCACCTGCATCGTCTGCGGCTCGCCGAGCATGTGCATCGCGCACAGGCCGCAGTTGCCGTCGCGCACGGCGTCGATCGCACCCGGCTGGCGAAAGCCCCAGATGTCGTTGATCAGGTCCGCGCCGGCGGCCAGCGCCGCGCGCATCACGGCCGGCTTGTAGGTATCAATCGACAGCGGCACGTTCAGCGGCCGCAACGCTTCGATCAGCGGAATCACGCGCGCGAGCTCTTCGTCGAGCGGCACCGGCGGCGCGCCGGGGCGTGTCGATTCGCCGCCGATATCGAGCATGTCGGCCCCTTCGGCAATCATCCGCTCGGCCTGGCGCAGCGCATCGTCGCGGGCAATGAAGCGGCCGCCGTCGGAAAACGAATCGGGCGTCGCGTTGAGGATGCCCATGACGAGCGGACGTTCGAACGTCAGCGTGAAGCGGCCGCACTGCAGCGGCGCGGGAATGAATGTCGGGGAGGCGGAATCGGACACGAGCAACGAGCGTGAATGAATGCAAAACGGGCCGGTGTAACCACACCAGCCCGTGAACGGCGCCAAGCTGAAATTATGCCGGCGAAGCAGGCGCCGTGGCGCTGCCCGGCTTGACCTCGGCGCCGGTACCGCCCGACGACGGATCGCTGCCGATGGACGGCGAGCTCTTCGGCGAGCGCGGCGGACGGCCTTCCATGATGTCGTTGATCTGATCGGCGTCGATCGTCTCCCACTCCATCAACGCGGCGGTCATCGCCTCGACCTTGTCGCGGTTCTCGTCGAGCAGGCGGCGAGCGAGGCCGTACTGCTCGTCGAGCACACGACGGATTTCCGCATCGACCTTCTGCTGCGTCGCCTCGGAGATCGTCCGCGTAAAGCCGCGGCCGAACGGGCCCGAGTCGTTCTCGTCGTCGACATAGACCATCGGCCCGAGCGCGTCGGTCATGCCGAAGCGGGCAACCATCGCGCGTGCGGTCTGCGTCGCCTTGTTGAAGTCGTCCGACGCACCGGTGCTGATCAGGTCCAGGAACAGTTCCTCGGCCACGCGGCCACCGAACAGGATTGCCAGCCGGTCGAGCAGGTAGTCCTTCGAATACGTCTCGTTGTCATGCTCCGGCAGTTGCCACGTGACGCCCAGCGCACGGCCGCGCGGGATGATCGTGACCTTGTGCACCGGATCGGCCTTCGGCAGCAGCTTCGCGATCACCGCGTGACCAGACTCGTGGTACGCGGTCGCGCGCTTCGCTTCTTCGCGGATCACGGCCGACTTGCGCTCCGGCCCCATGAAGATCTTGTCCTTAGCATCCTCGAAGTCCTGCATCTCGACGATCCGCTTGCCGCGACGCGCCGCGAACAGCGCGGCTTCGTTCACGAGGTTTGCGAGATCCGCACCCGAGAAGCCCGGCGTGCCGCGCGCAATGACTGCCGCGTCGACGTCGTTCGCGATCGGCACCTTGCGCAGGTGCACGCGCATGATCTGCTCGCGGCCGCGGATGTCCGGCAGGCCGACGTAGACCTGGCGGTCGAAACGGCCCGGGCGCAGCAGCGCCTTGTCGAGCACGTCCGAACGGTTGGTCGCGGCGATCACGATCACGCCCGAATTCGCTTCGAAGCCGTCCATCTCGACGAGCATCTGGTTCAGCGTCTGCTCGCGCTCGTCGTTGCCGCCGCCCATGCCGGCGCCGCGATGGCGGCCGACTGCGTCGATTTCGTCGATGAACACGATGCACGGCGCATGCTTCTTCGCCTGCTCGAACATGTCACGCACGCGGGCCGCACCGACGCCGACGAACATTTCGACGAAGTCGGAACCCGAGATGCTGAAGAACGGTACCTTCGCCTCGCCTGCGATCGCACGGGCGAGCAGCGTCTTGCCGGTACCCGGAGGGCCGACCAGCAGCACGCCACGCGGGATGCGGCCGCCGAGTTTCTGGAATTTCTGCGGATCGCGCAGGAAGTCGACGAGCTCGGACACTTCTTCCTTCGCTTCGTCGCAGCCCGCGACGTCGGAGAAGTTCACCGCGTTGTTGTTCTCGTCGATCAGCCGCGCACGCGATTTGCCGAACGAGAACGCGCCGCCTTTGCCGCCTCCCTGCATCTGCCGCATCATGTAGAACCAGAAGCCGATGATCAGGATCGTCGGCCCGAGGTAATACAGCGCGGACATCAGCGCGTTCGGCTCGTCGTCGGCCTTGCCGCTGACCTGCACGCCATACTTCATCAGATCGCCGACCATCCAGATGTCGCCGGGCGACACGATCTGGTATTTCTGGCCATCAGCCGGAGTGACGGTGAGGTTGCGCCCCTGCACGACGACATTCTTGACCTTGCCGTTCTTGGCGTCGTCCATGAACTGCGAATAGGACACGCCTTCCTGGACGCGGGGCTTGTCGAACTGCTTGAACACCGTAAACAGCACCAGTGCGATCACCAGCCACACTGCTGCCTTCGAAAACATATTGTTGTTCAAAGCACCACTCCTTCACTCGTAGACGAGCGCCTACATTTTCCTTGCGGCGCCCCTCAGGCATTCTAATCCAGTCCGACCACCCCCGCCATAAGCATTGACAACCGTTGCGATAGCGAACGGCTTGTCTGGCAAGGGCCGGAGCCCGTTTGCGGCTCCCGACTTCCGCGTCAGCGCGGATGCTTCAGGTGCCGCCCCAAGATGAACGTTTCGGACGATTTGTCGCGGGACGCCTTGGGCTTGCGCGGCGCGACGGTCTTAAACTGCTGTTTGAATTTCTCGACGATCTGGCTGTAGCCGCTGCCGTGAAAACACTTCACGAGCAGCGCACCATCCGGCTTCAGATGGTTCTGCGCGAATTCGAGCGCCAGATCGCAGAGATGCTCGATGCGCGCCGCGTCCGCCGAGGCCACGCCGGAGAGGTTGGGGGCCATGTCGGAAATAACAAGGTCCACCGCGCGGCCTTCGAGCACTTCCTCGAGTTGGTGGAGCACTTCATCCTCGCGGAAGTCGCCCTGGAGGAAGTGGACGTCGGCGATCGGCTCCATCGGCAGGATGTCGAGCGCCACGATCGTGCCGTCGATGCCGCCTTCGCGCTCGGCGCCGCGCTTCTTGCCCTGCGCGAGCTTGTTGCGGACATACTGGCTCCAGCTGCCCGGCGTCGCGCCGAGGTCGACGATCACCTGGCCGGGACGGATCAGCTTGTCCTGTTCGTCGATTTCCTTCAGCTTGTACGCGGCGCGCGCGCGATAGCCCTCCCGTTGCGCCATTTTGACGTACGGGTCGTTGATGTGGTCGTGCAGCCAGTGCTGGTTGAAGCGGTTCTTTGCCATTCGAGAGAGAGATTACTGCCATTTGCTTCGTGAAGCCGCGCTTTTGGCGGATAATACGCGTCTTCTTCGCGCGGCTGCGGCCCCAACGGGCCCAAGCCGCGATTTTACGTGGTTTTCGGCGCGCGGCTGACGCGGTAGTTGTCCGTGTTGCGCGCCCTTATTTTGAATTCGACATTCCATGCCAGCCCTTTCGCTTACTCCCGCCGAGCGCTCCGCGCTGCGCTCCGAAGCCCATGCGCTCAAGCCCGTCGTGCTGATCGGCGCCGAAGGGCTCACCGACGCGGTCCTGAAGGAAATCAAGGTGCACCTCGATGCGCACCAGCTGATCAAGATCCGCGTGTTCGGCGATGAGCGCGACGCGCGTATCGCGATCTACGACGAGATCTGCGACCGTCTGAACGCCGCGCCGATCCAGCATATCGGCAAGCTGCTCGTGATCTGGAAACCCGAGAAGGTTGCCGCGCCGGCTCGTGGCCGCCGCAGCGACGCGCTGCCGAGCGCAGCTGAAGCTGCCGACGACAAGAAGGGGCGCGCGCCGCGCGTCGTCAAGGTCGTCAAGGTGTCGCCGAACGCGAGCCCCGTACGCCGGCCGCGGCCGCAGAAAGTGACGGTGCGCGGCAACGAGCGCGTGACCGCCGGCGGCAACGTCAAGCGCGCGAAAAAGCGCCAGGCGAGCACGAAGCGACCGTTCCAGGACAAGTAAGCACGTCCGGCAAGCCTGTCCGGCGCCTGGCCCGCACACCGTGGCCGGCGGCCGACGCCTGCCGGCCACCGCGGCACTCACGCGTCGCGTGCCGGCAATCGCCAGATCAGCATCAGCCCGAGCACGCTCTCGACCAGGTAGAACAGGCTCGAGACGCCGTGCAGCATCCCGAAGCGGCTCGCATACGGCGAGTTCGCAATATCGGTGCCCGCATCCATCGCGGCCACGCGCAGCGCGTTCATGAACGGCTGCAGCGCGAAATACCCGATCAGCACGCAGCCGACCATCGCCGCGAGAATCCAGCGCACGCGGCGATATTCGTCGCAGCCGCGCCGCACCTGCTGGTTCGATAGCACGAGCAACAGCACGCCGCACACGACACCGACAATCGCCTCGATGCGGAACAGCTGCGCCGCGACCGAGCCGGCCGTCATCCGCTCGAGCGTCTTGAACAGCACGGGCGCGACCGCATACCCGATCGTCAGCAGGCTGCCGACCCAAAGGGTCGACAGCAACCGGAACACGCGGTGCGGCATCGTGTCGCCCCGCTTCAGACGTAGCTGACCGAGATGATTTCGTACTCGCGCACGCCGCTCGGTGCCTGCACGGCCGCAACGTCGCCTTCGGACTTGCCGATCAGCGCGCGTGCGATCGGCGAGCTGACCGAGATCAGGCCGTGATCGATGTCGGCTTCGTCATCGCCGACGATCTGGTACTTGACGGTGTCGCCCGACTCGAGATCCTCGAGTTCGACCGTCGACGCGAAAACCACGCGGCCTTCGGCGTCGAGCACGGTCGGATCGATGACCTGCGCGGCGGACAGCTTCGATTCGAGTTCCGCGATGCGGCCCTCGATGAAGCCCTGCTTTTCCTTCGCGGCATCGTATTCGGCGTTTTCGGACAGGTCGCCCTGCGCGCGTGCCTCCGAGATCGCGTTGATCACGGCCGGCCGCTCGACGGACTTGAGGCGCTGCAATTCATCGCGCAGGAGTTCTGCGCCACGCTTTGTCAACGGAATGGTGCTCATAAACGGTCAATCGCTAAAAACGGCTATAAAAAAAATCACCGCGATTAAGCGCATTCCCGAAACACCGGGAACGCCGCTTAATCGCGGCACGTATTGCTTCGACAGGTAACTGACTGCTTAGTTTAGGCGAGCGTGAAGACCTTGTAAATCATAGACTTCCAGGTCCTTCAGGTAGCGCAGGCCTTCGACGGCCGCGCGCGCACCCGACATCGTCGTGTAGTACGTGACCTTGTGCGCCTGCGCGCTCATCCGGATCGAACGCGAGTCGGCGATCGCCTGGCGCGTCTCGTCGACGGTCGTGAACACGAGCGCGATCTCGCCGTTCTTGATCATGTCGACGATGTGCGGACGGCCGTCCTTCACCTTGTTGACGACCTTCACCGGCACGCCGGCCGCTTCGATTGCGGCTGCGGTGCCCTTCGTCGCGACGATCGGATAGCCGAGGTCGTGCAGCATGCGCGCGACTTCGACCGCCTTCGGCTTGTCCGCGTCCATCACGGTCAGCAGCACCGTGCCCGACTCCGGCAGGCGCGAGCCGGCCGCGAGCTGCGACTTGAACAGCGCTTCGCCGAACGTCTGGCCGACGCCCATCACTTCACCGGTCGAACGCATTTCCGGCCCGAGCACCGGGTCGACGCTCGGGAACTTCACGAACGGGAACACCGCTTCCTTCACGCTGAAGTACGGCGGCTCGACTTCCTTCGTCACGCGCTGCTGCGCGAGCTTCTGGCCGACCATCGCGCGCGCCGCGATCTTCGCGAGCGGCAGGCTCGTCGCCTTCGACACGTACGGCACCGTGCGCGATGCGCGCGGGTTCACTTCCAGCACGTAGATGATGTCTTCCTTCGTGCCATCGGCCTGCGGTACTTGCTGGATCGCGAACTGCACGTTCATCAGGCCGACCACGTTCAGCGCCTTCGCCATCGCGCCCGTCTGGCGCTTCAGCTCGGCGACGGTTTCCTTCGACAGCGAGTACGGCGGCAGCGAGCATGCCGAGTCGCCCGAGTGGACCCCCGCCTGCTCGATGTGCTCCATCACGCCGCCGATGAACACCGCTTCGCCGTCGCAGATGCAGTCGACGTCGCACTCGATCGCGTCGTTCAGGAAGCGGTCGAGCAGCACCGGCGAATCGTTCGACACCTTCACGGCCTCGCGCATGTAGCGCTCGAGGTCGCGCGGCTCGTGGACGATTTCCATCGCGCGGCCGCCCAGCACGTACGACGGACGCACGACCAGCGGATAGCCGATTTCGGCGGCCAGCGCGAGCGCTTCGTCTTCGGCGCGCGCGGTGCGGTTCGGCGGCTGACGCAGGCCAAGGTCCTGCAGCAGCTTCTGGAAGCGTTCGCGGTCTTCGGCCGCATCGATCATGTCCGGCGACGTGCCGACGATCGGCACGCCATGTGCCTCGAGGTCGAGTGCGAGCTTCAGCGGCGTCTGACCGCCGTACTGGACGATCACGCCGACCGGCTTTTCCTTGTCGACGATCTCGAGCACGTCCTCGAGCGTCAGCGGCTCGAAGTACAGGCGGTCGGACGTGTCATAGTCGGTCGACACCGTTTCCGGGTTGCAGTTGACCATGATGGTTTCGTAACCGTCCTCGCGCATCGCGAGCGCCGCGTGCACGCAGCAGTAGTCGAACTCGATGCCCTGGCCGATCCGGTTCGGGCCGCCGCCCAGCACCATGATCTTCTTGTTCGTGGTCGGCTGCGCCTCGCACTCGTCCTCGTAAGTCGAGTACATGTACGCCGTCTTCGTCGCGAACTCGGCCGCGCAGGTGTCGACGCGCTTGTAGACCGGACGCACGTTCAGCTCGAGACGGCGCGCGCGCACGTCGGCCGGCGTCGCGCCGAGCAGCTTCGCGAGGCGGCGGTCGGAGAAGCCGCTCTGCTTCAGGTAGCGCAGTTCGTCGAACGACAGCGACGCGATCGTGCGGGCTGCGAGCGCCTTTTCCTTCAGGATGATCTGCTCGATCTGCGCGAGGAACCACGGGTCGATCGCGGTTTCCGCGTAGATTTCCTCGGCCGTCATGCCGATGCGGAACGCGTCGCCGACATACCAGATGCGGTCCGGGCCCGGCTCGTGGATCTCGATCGCGATCTCGTCGCGGTCGGTCGACTTCTCGTCGAGACCGTCGACGCCGACTTCGAGGCCGCGCAGCGCCTTCTGGAACGACTCCTGGAACGTGCGGCCGATCGCCATCACTTCGCCGACCGACTTCATCTGCGTGGTCAGGCGCGAATCGGCTTCGCGGAACTTCTCGAACGCGAAGCGCGGAATCTTCGTGACGACGTAGTCGATCGTCGGCTCGAACGACGCCGGCGTCTGGCCGCCGGTGATCTCGTTCTTCAGCTCGTCGAGCGTATAGCCGACGGCCAGCTTCGCCGCGACCTTCGCGATCGGGAAGCCGGTCGCCTTCGATGCGAGCGCCGACGAACGCGACACGCGCGGGTTCATCTCGATGACGACCATGCGGCCGTCCTTCGGGTTGATCGAGAACTGCACGTTCGAGCCGCCCGTGTCGACACCGATCTCGCGCAGCACCGCGAGCGATGCGTTACGCAGGATCTGGTATTCCTTGTCGGTGAGCGTCTGCGCCGGCGCGACGGTGATCGAGTCGCCGGTGTGCACGCCCATCGGGTCGAGGTTCTCGATCGAGCAGACGATGATGCAGTTGTCGGCGCGGTCGCGCACGACTTCCATCTCGTATTCCTTCCAGCCGAGCAGCGACTCTTCGATCAGCAGCTCGCGCGTGGGCGACAGGTCGAGGCCGCGACGGCAGATTTCTTCGAACTCCTCGCGGTTGTACGCGATACCGCCGCCCGAGCCGCCGAGCGTGAACGACGGGCGGATCACGACCGGGTAGCCGCTGCCGCCGGTGGCCGCCATGATCTCGGCGTGCACCTTCGTCGCTTCTTCCATCGAATGCGCGACGCCCGACTTCGCGGAGCCGAGACCGATCTTGGTCATCGCGTCCTTGAACTTCTGGCGGTCTTCCGCCTTGTCGATCGCTTCCGGCGACGCGCCGATCAGCTCGACGCCGAACTTCTCGAGCACGCCGTGGTGATGGAGGTCGAGCGCGCAGTTCAGCGCGGTCTGGCCGCCCATCGTCGGCAGGATCGCGTCCGGGCGCTCCTTCTCGATGATGCGCGCGACGACTTCCCACGTGATCGGCTCGATGTAGGTGACGTCGGCCGTATTCGGGTCGGTCATGATCGTCGCCGGGTTGCTGTTGACGAGGACGACCTTGTAGCCCTCCTCACGCAGCGCCTTGCATGCCTGCGCGCCCGAATAGTCGAACTCGCACGCCTGGCCGATGATGATCGGGCCGGCGCCGATGATGAGGATGCTCTTGATGTCTGTGCGTTTTGGCATGGCTGGTGAATTCAATAAGTAATCGTTGTCGTGTGGCGGCCGGCTGCGCTCAGCCCATTGTCGCGAGCGCAAGCTTCACGGAGAAGCCGATGAACAGGCCGCCCACGCTGCTCGCCGCGCCTGCCGCGAGCTTGCGGCGGCGGCGGAAATGCTCGGCGAGACGCGCACCCGCGAAGATCAGCGTGCTCAGGTACAGGAAGCTCGCGCACTGCGCGATCGCCCCGAGCACGAAGAACGGCAGCGCGGGATGCGGGAACGCCGGGTCGACGAACTGGATGAAGAACGAGATGAAGAACAGGATCGCCTTCGGATTCAGGAGGCTCACGATCAGCGCCTTGCGAAACGGCCGCTCGCCGTCGACCGCGCGCGGCGCCTCAGCCACCGCATCGGCCGGCGCGCGCAGCTTGCGCCACGCGCCGCGCAGCATGCCGGTGCCGATGTAGAGCAGATACGCGGCGCCGCCGTACTTGACGACGGAGAACAGCAGCGGATTCGCCTTCAGCAGCGACGCGACGCCGGCCGCGGACAGCACCATCAGCACGGTGTCGCCGAGGAACACGCCGCAGGCCGCGCGATAGCCGGCCTTCACGCCGCGCTGGGCCGCGAGCGACAGCACGTACATCGAATTCGGCCCCGGCAGCAGGATGATGAAGATCACGCCGAACACGTAGGTCCAGAGATCCGTGATGCCGAGTGCATGACCGAACATGATGCGAGCCTCCTGCGCTTCGGTGAGTTAGGCGCTGCGCTGCTTCGCCGCGTCCATCAGCGCGGTGAAGCGGTCGAACAGATAACCGATGTCGTGCGGGCCCGGCGACGCTTCCGGGTGGCCCTGGAAGCAGAATGCCGGCTTGTCGGTCAGCTCGAAGCCCTGCAGCGTGCCGTCGAACAGCGACACGTGCGTCGCGCGCGCGTTGGCCGGCAGCGAGTCGGCGTCGACCGCGAAGCCGTGGTTCTGCGACGTGATCACGACGCGGCCGTCGCCGAGATCCTTGACCGGGTGGTTCGCGCCGTGGTGCCCCGTCTTCATCTTCAGCGTCTTCGCGCCGACCGCGAGACCCATGATCTGATGGCCGAGGCAGATGCCGAAGGTCGGCACGCCGCGCTCGATGAACTCCTTCGCGGCCGTGATCGCGTAGTCGCACGGCTCCGGATCGCCGGGGCCGTTCGACAGGAAGATGCCGTCCGGATTCAGCGCGAGCGCTTCCGCCGCGCTCGCCTGTGCCGGCAGCACCGTCACGTGGCAGCCGCGCTCGGCGAGCATGCGCAGGATGTTGTACTTGACGCCGAAGTCGTACGCGACGACGCGGTACTTCGGTGCTTCCTGCATCCCGTAGCCGCTGCCGAGCTTCCATTCGCTCTGCTTCCACTCGAACGGCTTCGTGGTCGACACGACCTTCGCGAGATCCATGCCGGCGAGGCCCGGGAACGAGCGCGCGAGCTCGATCGCCTTCGCTTCGTCATCCGAGCCCGCGAGAATGCAGCCGTTCTGCGCGCCCTTGTCGCGCAGGATGCGGGTCAGCTTGCGGGTATCGATGCCGGCGATTGCGACGACGCCTTCGTCGCGCAGGTAATCGCCGAGCGTGCGGTCCATGCGGAAGTTCGACGCGAGCGTGGGCAGATCGCGAACGATCAGGCCGGCGGCATGGACTTTCGTGGCTTCGACGTCCTCGGCGTTGACGCCGACGTTGCCGATATGCGGATAGGTGAGCGTGACGATCTGGCGCGCGTAGCTCGGGTCAGTCAGGATTTCCTGATAACCGGTGATCGCGGTGTTGAACACGACTTCGCCGATCGTATGGCCGACGGCCCCGATCGAATGACCACGAAAGACCGTGCCGTCGGCAAGTGCGAGCAAAGCGGGAGAAAAAGACGGCAACACGGGAGGCTCCTTGGGGAACACCCTGCTGCCGACCTGTCTACCCGGCCGCACAGGCGTCGCGCTGCGTGGACGCGCGCGGTGGCCTGCGTCACGCGCCCGGCGGTGTCGAGTCGCGAAACCGGCGCGCAGCGTGCGAGCGCAGGCGCAGGTTGTCGCGGCGTCGCCCGGCTGGCGGCGTGCGGCGGATGAACGGGGTGAATGAGGTAGGCGCTAGGGTGCGAGGTTGATCTGCACAAACTTTCAAATTATAGCCCGAAAACGGCCCTCTCTTCAATGCCTACGGCCGCTCGGCGGCGCGCGCCGCGGATTCCGGCGCGCGCCGCCCGTTGCTGCGGCCCCGATTCCGGCGCCGCCCCACTTGCCAGCGTACCGCTGTGTCAGTGCGCTTGGCCAGCGCCGCGCGCGGGCCACACGTACCAGACCGCGCTCGCGACCTGGAGTGCGAGCAGCACGCCCCACGCGCTCAGGTGCGCGGCGGCCGGATAGCGACCGTCGACCGCCGGCCAGTGTGACAGCAGCGCGCCGACGCCGACCTGGAACGCGAAGATCAGCAAGAAAATCACGAGCGTGAGCGTCGTGTTTGCGCGCCCGATCAGGTGCGCGGGGAAGTGGCCGGCCATCACCGCGTAGGTGAGGATCCCGACCCCGCCGAACATCCCGTACGCAGCCCACAGCACGGCGGCCGGCAGCGGCACGCGCGCAACGATCGCGAACTGGGTCGCGACGAACAGCGCCATCCCGACGCCGCAGAATGCGTACACCGACACGCCGCGCCGCTCCAGCGCACGCGCGGCGGCGCCGAAGCCGACGCAGCCGGCCATCATCGCGAAGCCGAGCACCGACACGAGGCGCGCTGCATGCGGCGCGTCGAACCCGGCGACGTCGCGCAGGTAAGGCCCGACCCACAGCGACTGCATCGCGTAGAACACCCCCTGCGTGACGACCGAGAACGACGCGATCTTCCAGAACGCGCGGCTCGACAGGATGTGCCAGGTGCCCTTGAACTGGCTGACGAGATCGCCCTGGTGCCGGACCTGCTTCGGGTCGGGCGCACCGATCCAGATCGCGGCCGCGACCGCGAGCGTCATCACCGCGAGCCCGCAGCACACCGCGCGCCAGCTCGTCCAGCCGAGCAGCCAGGTGAGCGGCGAGCCGACCACGACGCCGCCGAGCCCGCCGACCGCCATCACGAGCCCGTTGACGAGCGGCAGCCGGCCGATCGCGAAATGTTCGGCGAGCGCCTTGAACGCCGCGCCGAGGCAGACCGACACGCCGACGCCGATCAGCAGCCGGCCGGCCATCATCGTGCCGAGCCCGTGCGCGGCGCCGAACACCGCGGCGCCCGCTGCCGCGAACAGCAGCATCCCGGCCGCGACGCGGCGCGAGCCGAAATGGTCGAGCAGCACGCCGGCCGGAATCTGCGCACCGGCGAAACCGAGGAAATAGAGACTGGTGAGCAGGCCGAGATCGGTGGCCGACAGCCCGAGTTCGTGCGTGACGAACGGCGCGAAGCCGAGATTGACGCCGCGAAACACGTACGACACGAAATACCCGATCGCGAACAATCCGAGCACCCTCACCTGCACCAGCGACATTGCCTCTCCTTCCCGTACCGCGCAGCCGACGCGACGCGCACAAACAAAAACGCCGT
This sequence comes from Burkholderia sp. Ac-20353, assembly GCF_017104785.1. Taxonomy (NCBI): domain Bacteria; kingdom Pseudomonadati; phylum Pseudomonadota; class Betaproteobacteria; order Burkholderiales; family Burkholderiaceae; genus Burkholderia; species Burkholderia sp. Ac-20353. Next base: position 59,654 of record NZ_JAAGPL010000023.1, read on the forward strand.
CACCTCGGTGACGGCGTTCAGCGAACACATTTGTCAGATGATAAAGCATTCACGCGGCACGGGCGACCGCGTCGGGCGACTTCCTTACTTCTTCTTGCCCTTGTGCGTCCCGGCCTTCGCGGGCGCAGCCTTGGCCTTCGCGGCGCCGCGCTTCGCGCCGTGCGCCGCCTTGCCGCCGGAGGACAGGCTCGCGCGCTCGATGTGCGCACCGCCGACCGACGTCGCGATCTTCTCCGGGCCCGGCTCGGCCGGCACTGAGCGACCGACCGGCACGTGCAGCACGAGCGCCTGCCCCGGCATCACGAGATCGCGATGCGTGCGGTTCCATGCCTTCAGCTGGCCGACCGACACGCCATAGCGGCTCGCGACCGCCGCCATCGACTGCTTGCGGCGCACGCGGATCAGCATCTTGCGCGTGTCCGGCACGTCCGGCTCCATCGCCAGCACGCCGTTCTCCGCGACGTCAGCGCTGATGTCCTCGTCGTCGTCGTCGCCGCGCGGCACGACGATCGTTGAGCCGGGCTTCAGGCGCATGCCGGCAGGAATCTTGTTCACCGACATCAGCGTATCCGCGTCGACGCCGATCTTCTCGGCGATCGCCGCCGGGCGCGCGCGCTCGGTGACGGTATAGGTCGTCCACGACGACAGCTTGCCGTCGTACGATTTCAGGCTCTTCTCGAATGCCGACGCGTTGTCGAACGGCAGCAGGATCTGCGGCTCGGTCGAGCCGAGGATCACCGGCTTCGCGAACGACGGGTTCAGCGACTTGAATTCGTCGGACGACAGGTTCGCGAGCTTCGCGGCGACCGTCACGTCGATATCGCGCGACGTGGTGACCGTCACGAAATACGGGTGGTTCGGGATGTCCGGCAGCGTCAGGCCGTACTGCTGCGGGTTCGCGATGATGTTCTTCACCGCCTGCAGCTTCGGCACGTAGTTGCGCGTCTCGTTCGGCATCCGCAGGCTCAGGTAGTCGGTCGGCAGGCCGGCCGCCTGGTTGCGCGCGATCGCGCGCTGCACGTTGCCCTCGCCCCAGTTGTATGCGGCCAGCGCGAGATACCAGTCGCCGAACATGTCATGCAGGCGCGACAGGTAGTCGAGCGCCGCGCTCGTCGACGCGAGCACGTCACGCCGTTCGTCCTGCCACATGTTGCGCTTCAGGTTGTAGGTGCGGCCCGTGCCCGGCATGAACTGCCACATGCCGGCCGCCTTCGCGACCGACAGCGCCTGCGGGTTGTACGCGGACTCGATGAACGGCAGCAGCGCGAGCTCGGTCGGCATATGGCGCGCCTCGAGCTCCTCGACGATGTGGTACAGATACTTCTGCGAGCGCTCGGTCATGCGCTGCACGTAATCCGGGCGCTGCGTATACCAGGTGGTCTGCATGTCGACGAGGTCGGTCTGCAGGTCGGGCATCTGGAAACCGCGGCGGATGCGCGCCCACAGATCGGAGTCGGCACTGGTCAGATCGCCGACCGACTGCTTGTCGACGTCGACGGTCTCCTTGGCGGTGGCTGACTTGCGCAGGTAGGTGGATGTCGCCTCGGAATCGGCGGCGGAATTGGCGACAGGCCCCTGGCTCGCACACGCGGCGAGCAACAGGACCAGCATCGCGCTCAATAAAAATCGCATGAAAATCTCGGCATCCGACAGCTGGAAATTGCAGGCGATACTACGGAAGTGCGTGCTTCACGTCAATAAAAACACCGAAAACTCTGCGAAATCTGATATTTGGAGCAATTTTTACAGATTCCGGATGAGCTTTGGAGTCCTCCCGAAAACCATCATCGGAACCGGTTTTTCCACTCCCGCATCAGCGTGAATGCGGCAAGGCGATCCGGCACCGTTTCATGCAACAGCGCTTCGAGCGTCGCGTGAATCGCCGCGCTGTCCGAGCGCATGAACGGATTCACCGCACGCTCATGCGCGATCGTCGTCGGCAGCGTCGGCACCCCGCGCGCACGGCGCGCGGCCGCTTCGTCGCGCCATGCGGCGAGCGCCGTGTTGCCCGGCTCGCACGCGAGCGCAAAGCGGATGTTCGACAGCGTGTATTCGTGTGCGCAGTGCACGCGCGTGTCGCCGGGCAGCGCCGCGAGCGCGTCGAGCGACGCGAGCATCTGCGCGGGCGTGCCTTCGAACAGGCGGCCGCAGCCGCACGAGAACAGCGTGTCGCCGCAGAACACGTGCGGCACCGCCGCCCCGCTGCCTGCGGCGCGCTGAGCGGCCGCGCCCGAGCCGGCTTCAAGACCGGCCGCGCCTGCGCCGGCCGCGCCTAGACCGGCCGTCTGAAAATACGCAATGTGGCCGCGCGTATGGCCGGGCACGTCGAGCACGTCGAACGACAGCGCGGGCGCGTCGAGCGTCACCCGATCGCCGCCCGCGAGCGGATGCGTGACGACGCCGATCGCCTCGGCCGCCGGGCCGTATACTGCGAGCGGCGCGTCGTCCGGTTGGCTGTCGATCAGCGCGGCAACACCACCGACATGGTCGGCATGGTGGTGCGTGAGTAAAATAGCGGTCAACCGCCAGCCTCTTTCGGAGAGAAACCGGCGTACCGGAGCGGCTTCACCCGGATCGACGGCGATCGCTTCGCTGCCGTCCGACACGAGCCAGATGTAGTTGTCCTCGAATGCCGGTACCGGCACGTATTCCAGCTCGTTCATGGGCGCGCAATCATCGCTATGTCTGATCGACAAATTATAGACTGGCCCGCCTGGACCGACTCGCCTCCCGGCCGCTACGTGCTTGACTGGGAGCAGGCGCAGCTCGACCGCATCGTGTCCGACGTGTTCGGCTTCCACGCGCTGCAGCTCGGCCTGCCGCAGCTCGACGCGCTGCGCGAGAACCGCATGCCGTATCGCGGCCTCGTGCTCGACCCGGCGAGCGGCGCGAGCGCGCCCTACCAGTATCCGTGGGCGCGCGAAGCGCACGCGCCGGAACACGCGCCCGCAGATCGCAGCACCACGTGGTGCGATCTGCTCGACCTGCCGTTCGAGTCGCAGAGCGTCGACCTGATCGTGATGCCACATACGCTCGAATTCACATCCGACCCGCACCGCCTGCTGCGCGAGGCCGAACGCGTGCTGATGCCGGAAGGCCAGCTCGTGATCACCGGCTTCAATTCGCTCAGCCTGTGGGGGATGCGGCAGTCGTTCGGCAAAATGGCGAACCGGCCGTTCGTGCCGTCCACGCGCGACCAGATCGCGTTCATCCGGCTGAAGGACTGGATCAAGCTGCTAGGCTTCGATCTCGAACGCGGCCGTTTCGGCTGTTACCGGCCGCCGCTCGTCTCCGACCAATGGCTCGCGCGCTTCGGCTTCATGGAAGCCGCGGGCGACCGCTGGTGGCCGATCTTCGGCGCCGTCTACATGGTGACGGCCGTCAAGCGCGTGCGCGGCATGCGGCTCGTCGGCCAGATCAGGATGAAGAAGCCCGTGCTCGCACCGGGCCTCGCGCCGGCGGCCTCCCCGACCACCCATCAAGAACGTTCATGACAACCGACACCATCGACATCTATACCGACGGCGCCTGCAAGGGCAACCCCGGCCCCGGCGGCTGGGGCGCACTGCTGCGCTACGGCGACCGCGAAAAGGAGCTGTTCGGCGGCGAGCCGAACACGACCAACAACCGCATGGAGCTGATGGGCGTGATCGCCGCGCTCGAAGCGCTGAAGCGCCCGTGCCGCGTGATCGTGCACACCGATTCGCAGTACGTGCAGAAAGGCATCAGCGAGTGGATCCACGGCTGGAAGAAGAAGGGCTGGATCACCGCATCGAAGACGCCCGTGAAGAACTCGGACCTCTGGAAACGGCTCGACGCGCTCGTCGCGCAGCACGAGGTCGAATGGCGCTGGGTCAAGGGCCACGCCGGCCACCCGGAGAACGAGCGCGCGGATGCGCTCGCGAACCGCGGCGTCGAATCGCTCGCGGCCTGACCGCCCTCCCGTTTCTGCTGATTTTTCCGACATGCGCCAGATCATTCTCGATACCGAAACCACCGGCCTGAACCCCCGCACGGGCGACCGTCTCATCGAAATCGGCTGCGTCGAGCTGCTGAACCGGCGGCTCACCGGCAACAACCTGCACATCTACGTGAACCCCGAGCGCGACAGCGATCCGGGCGCACTGGCCGTGCACGGCCTCACGACCGAATTCTTGAGCGACAAGCCGAAGTTCGCGGAGGTCGCCGACCAGATCCGCGACTTCGTCAAGGACGCCGAGCTGATCATCCACAACGCGCCGTTCGACCTCGGCTTCCTCGATGCCGAATTCGCACGGCTCGACCTGCCGCCGTTCACCGAGCACTGCGGCGGTGTGATCGACACGCTCGTGCAGGCGAAGCAGATGTTCCCCGGCAAGCGCAACTCGCTCGACGCGCTGTGCGACCGCTTCGGCATCAGCAACGCGCACCGGACGCTGCACGGCGCACTGCTCGACTCGGAGCTGCTCGCCGAGGTGTACCTCGCGATGACGCGCGGCCAGGACAGCCTCGTGATCGACATGCTCGACGACGACGCGGCCGCCGGCGGCGCGGCGAACGGCCAGCGCGTGTCGCTCGCGTCGCTCGACCTGCCGGTGCTGACCGCGAGCGACGACGAACTCGCCGCACACCACGCGCAGCTCGACGGTCTCGACAAGTCGGTCAAGGGCACCTGCGTATGGCGTCAGGCGGCCGCGGCCGGCGACGCGTCATAAGTCAGTCGTAACTCATGCCGGCGCGCTGCAGCCGTGCGCTCACGCGCGCGGCTGCAGCGCGATGACGGCCATCCCGGCCAGCGCGAGCGCCGCGCCGGCCGCGTCCCAGCGGGTCAGCGCGACGCCGTCGACCGCGCGCAGCCACACGAGCGCAACCGCGATATACATCCCGCCGTACGCCGCATAGGTGCGCCCCGCTGCGCTCGGGTGCAGCGTCAGCAGCCACGCGAACAGCGCGAGCGACACCGCGGCAGGCACCAATAGCCAGACCGGCCGGCCCGCTTTCAGCACGAGCCACGGCAGGTAACAGCCGACGATTTCGGCCAGCGCGGTGGCAGCGAACAGCGCCGCGATCTTGATCAGTTCGGTCATCCGGATCCTCTTTTCATCTGCCCGCATTTCGGGGCCGGAAAGGGCCCCGAACGCGCCGCCGATCATACCCGAGCAAGCCCCGCCACACGGGCGTTTCCCGGCAATTTGCACGATCGTCTGCGATCGTGCTATCATGTCACTCGTTTCAACATTCAATCTCTGTCATTTCAATTTCGAGAGAAGTCCGTCCGCATGCTGCGGGGCTGTGCTTCGATCGAAATTGCATCCACAGGAAAGCGCGCCCGTCGGGCCTGCTTTTCTCGTTTCGTCGCCCTTGCGGGGCGTCTGCCGGAACGCCGGACCCTGGTCCGCACCGGCTGCCGCACGCATCACGCGGCCCCTTCTCATGAGCGTCATGTCGCGACGGCCCGCCGGGCCCGCGTCGAAGCAGCCCCTTTCGCAGTAAGCGCTTAATGGCCTGCCCCGACGCGCCGCGTGCGATACGGCGCTTGCCGGCAAACCGTGTCGGACGCCCACCGTCCGGCGCAGTCAAAGGAGTACAAGACCTTGACCGCAACACACGTCAGCCCGACCGCTGCCTCTTCCTCGTCGTCCGACGGCGCCCCGCTCGCCGCCGACGACATTACCGTCGTCGACCAGAGTCTGCTCAAGCGCGCGGTCAGCGCGATGGCCATCGGCAACGCGATGGAATGGTTCGACTTCGGCGTCTACAGCTACATCGCCGTCACGCTCGGCAAGGTGTTCTTCCCGTCCAGCAGCCCGTCCGCGCAGCTGCTCGCGACCTTCGGCACGTTCGCGGCCGCGTTCCTCGTGCGCCCGCTCGGCGGCATGGTATTCGGCCCGCTCGGCGACCGGATCGGCCGCCAGCGCGTGCTCGCGATGACGATGATCATGATGGCCGTCGGCACGTTCGCGATCGGCCTGATCCCGAGCTATGCGTCGATCGGCATCATGGCGCCCGTGCTGCTGCTCGTCGCCCGCCTCGTGCAGGGCTTCTCGACCGGCGGCGAATACGGCGGCGCCGCGACCTTCATCGCCGAGTTCTCGACCGACAAGCGCCGCGGCTTCATGGGCAGCTTCCTCGAGTTCGGCACGCTGATCGGCTATGTGATGGGCGCAGGCGTCGTCGCGCTGCTCACCGCGTCAATGTCGCAGGAAGCGCTGCTGTCGTGGGGCTGGCGTGTGCCGTTCCTGATCGCGGGCCCGCTCGGCCTGATCGGTCTCTACATCCGGATGAAGCTCGAGGAAACGCCGGCGTTCAAGCGCCAGGCCGAGCAGCGCGAAGCGCAGGACAAGGCCGTGCCGAAGGCGCGCTTCCGCGAGACGCTCGTCGCCAACTGGCGCGCGCTGCTGCTGTGCGTCGGCCTCGTGTTGATCTTCAATGTGACCGACTACATGGTGCTGTCGTACCTGCCGAGCTTCATGTCGTCGACGCTGCACTTCGACGAATCGCACAGCCTCGTGCTGGTGCTGCTCGTGATGGTGCTGATGATGCCGATGACGCTCGCCGCCGGCCGCCTGTCCGACCGGATCGGCCGCAAGCCGGTGATGCTGGCCGGCTGCGTCGGCCTGCTCGTGCTGTCGATTCCGGCGATGATGCTGATCCATGCGGGCACCACCGCGGCCGTGTTCGGCGGGCTGCTGATGCTCGGCGTGCTGCTGTCGTGCTTCACCGGCGTGATGCCGTCGGCACTGCCGGCGCTGTTCCCGACCGAAATCCGCTACGGCGCGCTCGCGATCGGCTTCAACGTGTCGGTGTCGCTGTTCGGCGGCACGACGCCGCTCGTCACCGCGTGGCTCGTCGACGTGACCGGCAACCTGATGATGCCCGCGTACTACATGATGGGTGCGGCCGTGATCGGCATCGTGTCGGTCGTCGCGCTCGCCGAAACCGCCCGCCAGCCGCTGAAGGGCTCGCCGCCCGCCGTTGCGACGCGTCGCGAGGCGCACCAGCTCGCGCGCCAGCTGCGCGACGACGAAGACGACACGAGCGGCTACGCGGCAATCGCCACCGCGCGTGCTTAAGGGTCACCCCAAGCGTCGTCCCAACCGTCGCCGCAAATGAAAAACCCCGGCGGTGCCGGGGCTCGATCGAAGGCCGGTCACCCGGCCCGACATGCCCGCCTGGCTTGCGCCGGCCGGGCATTTTTCATGGTTGCCGCACTGTGGCGCTCACGCGTGTTCGCCGCAGTGCCGGCAGAAGATCAACGCACGCGAGCGCGACACCGCCGCCTGCGCGCCGCGCGCCGCAACGATCAGGCCGATCTGGCCGAGATTGAAATCGCGCTCGACCATCAGTTGCGTCAGCGCGGCAAGCGGCAACACGACGGACGGGTGGTACAGGCTCGATTCGATCAGCGCTTTCATCATCGACTCCATCTGGCAATGCGGTATTCGATGGAGTGAATTCTAGGGATCGCCGGCTTCCGGATAAATCACGTGGAAGCGAAGTCACTTGTTGGCTGGGGTAAACAATCGCCATGCCGATGCGTTGAATGGATCGCGCCGAGAGCGCTAACCGGGCGCGACAACCGCGATGCGCCGCCGCCGCGACGATCGGCGCGGCGGGCGTGCCGGGCCGCCGCGCCCGGCCGTCCGCCGTCGGGCACGCGTTACGCTAGCGGCGTCTCGACAAAGGCCGGCAGCGCCTCCGCCCGCGCGGAATGCGCGGCGAGCGCCGGATAACGGGCCGGATCGATGCGGGCCAGTGCCGGATAGTCGGCCGTCATGAACTGCGTGAAGCGCCACGCGACCGCGACCGTCACGTCGCCCTGCATCACGCGCGTGCCGCCGAGCCAGCCATCCACGCCCGACAGCTGCCGTTCAAGTTCGCCGTACGCGGCCTCGAGCTGGCCGAGCACGCGCTCGAGCCACGGCTGGTGCAGTTTGTCGGCCGGACGCAGGCCGTGCTCGTAGACGACCTGTACCGTCTTCTCGGCCGCCGCCAGCGCGAAACCGACCGGCACGAGTGCTTGCAGCCGCGCATCGGGCGCCTCGGGCAGCAGGCGCCGCTCCGGCGCGACGAGGTGGTCGAGGTAGTCGACGATCAGCGACGAATCGATCAGCGTCGCGCCGTCGTCGGTGACGAGCGTCGGTGCCTTGACGACCGGGTTGATCGCCTTGAACGTGTCGAATTGCCGGAACACCGACACCGACTGGTGTTCGAACGGCAGGTCGAGCAGCTTCGCCGAGATGGCGGCCCGCCGCACGAATGGGGAATCCAGCATGCCGATCAGCTTCATCGCAATACGCTCCGCTTGAGGGAATGGGACCGACGACTGTAGCAGCGTCAGGCGCACGCGCATAGGGTCGGTTCGCGCGATCGACGGGCTTGCGTACGTGCCGGGCGGGCCGCGGCAAATCCGCCCGTCGCGCGGGTTGCGCATCAAAAGTGGAGTGCATCAAGCGCGCATCAAAACGCCTCCCCGCCGCACGGCATCCGTGACCATAATGCAGATTCGCCCAACGACTTCCGAAGGTCAGCCATGTGGTATGCCCTCGTCGAACAGCAGCGCCAATGGCTGCGCGCATGGCGCGCAACGACCCGGTACGCGTTCGACGCGTGGCCGGCGCTGACGCTGCCGCACGCCGCGTCCGCGTGCTACGCGGACCTGTTCGAACCCCTGCTCGGCCCGGCGGCCGCCCCGCCGCCGTTTGCGATCGAACCGCTGGTGCGCGACGGCCGCTGCGACGAAGTCGTCGATACGTGCATCGCGAACACGCCGTTCTGCGACCTGCGCCGCTTTTCGCGGCCGCGCGCGGAACGCATGGTGCTGCTGTGCGCGCCGCTCGCCGGCCACGCGGCCGTGATGATGCGGGAGACCGTCGAAACGCTGCTCGCGGACGGCGACGTCTGCGTGACCGACTGGACGAACACCCGCGACGTGCCGCCCGACGCGGGCCGCTTCGGCCTGGACGAATACGTGGCGATGCTCGACGGCTTCATCGGGATGCTCGCGCGCGACGACCGGCCGTTGCACGTCGTCGCCGTCTGCCAGGCGACCTTCCCCGTGCTCGGCGCGCTCGCGCTGCGCGCGCAGCGCGGCCTCCCGCCGCCAGCGAGCGTGACGCTGATCGGCGGGCCGCTCGATGCGCGGCTCAATCCGAGCACGCTCGGCGTCGCGGCCGCATCGCATTCGCTCGACTGGTGCCGCCGCCATCTGATCGACGTGGTGCCGGCCGGCTTCGCCGGGCACGGCCGCGCGGTGTTTCCGACCTACCTGCAGCAGGCCGAGATCGCGCTTGTCTATCCGCACCGCTACCTGTCGCTGATCGACGGCTACACGCAGGCCACGCTGCAATTCGACGCGGGCGCGGTGGCGAATGCGCGGCGTGCGCTCGTCGAATACACGGCGCTGCTCGACATGCCGGCCGAATATTTCCTCGATACCGTCGACATCGTGTTCCAGCGCGCGTGCCTCGCGAACCGCACGTGGCACGTCGCGGGCGTGCGCGTCGAGCCGGAAGCGCTGCGCGGCACCGCGCTGCTGACCGTCGAGGGCACGTGCGATGCGGTCACGGGCGCCGGGCAGACGCATGCGGCGCATGCGCTGTGCAGCGGCCTCGCGCCGGACGAGCGGCATCGCATCGACGTGGACGGCTGCGATCACTACGGGCTGTTTACCGGCGCGCGCTGGCGCGACGACGTGCATCCGGTGCTCGAGGCCGTCTTCGCCCACGCCGAAGCCGGTCGCGCGACGCGGCATTGAGGGGGGCATCACCCCGGCGACCGGGCGACCGGGCAACTGGGCAATCGGGCAACCCGGCCATTACGCGGGCGACGCGCGTCCGTCCGGCGTACCGCGCGCAGCATCGAGCAGCATGCGCACCTCGTCGTCGCTCGTCTGCTCGAAATGCACGTAGAACTGGCTGATCCCGAAGAACGACAGCGGATGCGACACCGCGACGAACGCGTCGGCGAGATCGTCGAAGCGGCGCTGGACGCCGGCCGGCGCGACCGGCGCCGCCGCCACAACGCGCGCCGGGCGGAGCTCGCGCAGTGCCTGCAATGCGACGCGCATCGTCGCGCCTGTCGCGATGCCGTCGTCGACGACGATCACCGTGCGCCCGTCGACCGGCACCGGCGGCCATGCGCCGCGGTACAGCGCCTCGCGGCGCCGCAACTCATTGGTTTCGCGCGCGATCACGTCGGCGAGCTGCGCGTCGGTCACACCCATCGAGCCGATCACGGAGCGCTGCAGATAGATCGCGCCGCCAGTCGCGATCGCGCCCATCGCGAGCTCGGGGTCGTATGGCACGCCGAGCTTGCGCACGACCAGCACGTCGAGCGGCGCGCGGAGCGCGCGCGCGACCGGAAACGCGACCGGCACGCCGCCGCGCGGCAACGCCAGCACGACGATGTCGGTTCGCCCCATGAATTCCTGCAGCGCGTCCGCGAGCTGGCGGCCCGCATCGGCGCGGTCGACGAAACGATCCATCACGCTCGCCCCCTTCCGTTCGCCGGCGTCGCCTCGTGCAAGCGCGGCGGCCTCGCGCGCCGCGTTCACGCCGACGTTACGTCAATGAGCATGGTGCATGCGGTCCGCCAATTCAAGGCGCGCGGATCGCTTGCGCGATCGACCGGCGTTACGGTGAGCATGCGTCGCGCACGCGCGATCGGCCGCTGTTGCGGCGCGCATGCGTTGCACGCGCGCGCCCGGGCGGCTTCAGAGTCCGCCCGCCTGCCGGTACAGGCGCCAGAACGACTGCGCATAGGATTGCGCGAGCTCCGGCGCGCGGTGAAACACGTTCACCGTCTCGGCATGCGCGGGCGCGCCTTCCGCGAGCGTCGTCAGCGCGACGCTTTCGTCGACGATCACGAAGCGCGGCGCAGGATCGCCATGCCGCGAGTCGATTGCCACGTCGATGCCCACGGATTTCAGATACCCGGCGCCGCTGTACTTGCCCGCACGCGCCGAACGGACCAGCACGACGCGCACTTCGACCCCGCGCGCACGCGCATCGCGCAGCGCGGCGGCGACCGCCGTCGGCACGTACGCATAGCCGGCCAGCAGCACGCGGCGCTGCGCGTGCCGGATCAGGTCGACGGTCGCGTCGGCCGCGGCGTTGTCGTATGAAAAATACGCGCCGACGGACGCGGCGTCGGACGGAATCGGGCTTGCGCGGGCGGTTGCCGCGCAGCACAGCGCGGCAAGGAGGAAGGCGGCGGGTCTCATGGCGGGCGCCATTGTAGCGACGCCAATTCGTGTGGCAAGCGCGCGCCGTGTCGCTGCTGCGTCGACGCAACAGCCGGGCAGCAGGCACACCGGCGCGCCCGCGTTCAGCGGTGCGCGACGCGCGCGAGCCAGCTCGTCACGCCATCGATCGAGCGGAAGTCCGCGAGGCTGCGCGCGGGCAGCGCCGGGTACGCGCCGGCCGCCATCTCCGCGAGTGCGCGGCCGGGGCCGAGTTCGAGAAATGCGGTCGCGCCGGCCTCGACACAGCCCGCGAGACAGGCGGCCCATTCGACCGGCTCGGCGATTTGGCGCGCGAGCTTGTCGAGGCCGTCGGCGACGTCGAGCACCGATGCGCCGTCGATGCCCGAGACCAGCCGCGCGCCCGGCAGCGGCCGCCGAGATCGGAAGACCTTCTGGTAGGCAAAGAGGGTCGGAACTGGTGGAA
>NZ_JAAGPL010000242.1:0-11701 GCF_017104785.1 Burkholderia sp. Ac-20353
ACCGTGGCCGGGCAGCCGGGCGCCGGCCCCGCAGCGCTCGCGATGCTGGCGATCGCGCTCGTCGCGGGCGGCGGCTACGTCGCGCACGCGCGTCGCGCTGCGTCGCCGTTGCTCGATCTGCGCCTGCTCGCGCAGCCACTGTTGCGGATCGGGGTCGTCGTCTACCTGTGCGTGCCAGGCGTGTTCACGGGCGTCAATCTGGTCGCCGCGCTATACCTGCAGAACGAACTGGGGTTGAGCGCCGCGCATGCGGGCGCGCTGATGGTGCCGTGGGCGCTCGCGTCATTCGTTGCGATCGCGACGACACGCCGGTGCTTTCCGCGCTGGGGCGCAAAGCCGCTGTTCGCGTGCGGGATCGTGCTGGAATGCGCGGGCATCATGCTGCTCGCGACGCCGTGGGCCGCGCTCGAGGCCACGCGTATCGCGGCATTCGCGGCGATGGGGCTCGGCGCCAGCCTGTGCACGAGCACGTCGCAGAGCGCGGCGTTCGTCGACATGCCGGCCGACCGCATGGGCGACGCGAGCGCGCTGTGGAACCTCAACCGGCAACTGAGCTTCTGTCTCGGCGTGGCCGTGCTCGGCAGCGCGCTCAACGGACTGCTGGCGCTCGATGCAGGCCGCTCGGCGCTGATGCCGTACCGGCAATGTTTCGCGCTCGCGGTGCTGCTGACGCTGCTGCCGCTGTGGCTCGTCGCGCGGCTTCCGCCGCATCGGCCCGCGCTTCGGCCCGACGCTGCACCCGTTGTTTCCCAACGAACATGAGGATCCCGATGAATTCACCGATTCCGTTTTTCGACGAAGTGGTCGACGCGCATGTCGACATCGAGCACTGGCTGTCGGGCCGCGCCGAACCCGAGCGGCTTGCGGTGCTGCTTGCGCGGTTCTCGTCGCGCTTCTCGATGATCGCGCTGCCGGGCACTGTGCTCGATTACGCGGGCGTCGATGCGCTGTTTTCCCGCGGGCACGGCGCGCGCCCGGGATTGCGGATCGAGATCGACGAACTGTGCGAGATCCAGGGTTCGCGCGATGGTGCGGTGATCGGCTATCGCGAAACGCAGACGGACGGTGAAGGGCGGCGCACGGTCCGGCGCTCGACCGCGGTGTTCGAGCGCGATGCGGCCGGCCGGATCGTCTGGCGGCATCTGCACGAAACGCCGGTCGCGGGCTGAGCGGGCAGCGTCGGGCCGGTCGCGCCGATGCTATTTGTCCAGCTCGGCGTAGTGGCGAAAGATCCCCATGTCGTGGAACGGGATGCGGCGCCCGGACGCGAGATAGCGCGCGACCGGCGGATGCTGCGCGACCCTGTCGTGCAGGTCGACCAGCGCCGCATGCTCGCGCTCGACGCGGGCCATCGCTTTCGGAAATGCGTAGCGCAGGCCCTCGATCAGCTGGAAAATCGACAGATCCGCATAGCTCAGTGCGTCGCCCGCGAGGTAGCCGCTCTCGTGCGGATTCTGTTCGAGCACCCGGCTGAAATAACCGAGGAACTTCGGCAGGCGCTGCTCGCGGAAATCCTGCGCGCGCGCGGCGGCCTCCGGCATCTGCTCCTCGTAATACAGGCCGCCCGAGATCGGGTGATGCGTGTCATGAATCTCGGTGACGAAATCGCTCACCGTCAGCTGCAGCTGATGGACCCATAGTTGCCCGGCTTCGCTCGCGGGCGCGAGGCCGTGCCGCGCGCCGAGGAACAGCAGGATGTTCGCCGTTTGTCCGATGATCCGGTCACCCGCCTTGAGGAACGGCGGCGCGAACGGCACGTATTCCGTCGACGTGCTGTCCATCAGGCGCATCATCGCCGGCACGCCCATGCCGCGCCCGGAGCGGCGCACGACGTCCACGTATTCCGCTTCGGCGGCTTCGAGCGCGAGCCGCACGAATTCGCCGCGGCCCTGGATCTCGGGCCAGTAGTACAGCTCGTAGTGCATGCTTCCTCCGCTTTTCGTGCAGAAATCGATGATGATGACGTCGTCTGGCTGCGGGTTGCGCAGCGACGCGGGTCCGTTTGCGATGATAGGCGTCACACGATCGATTTCAATGACGAAACGCGATGCCGGGAGGCCACCCACCCGGACCTTGCTGCGGGCGAGCGCCGCGCATAATGTTTAAGCGCTGGCCCTCGGCAGGAGAACAGGTGGTATGTACTGCGCAAACTGCGGATTCGACAATCTCGCCGGGGCCAGATTCTGTGAAGCATGCGGGGCCATGCTGTCGCGCACGTGTCCGCGCTGCGGTCACGACGCGAGCCCGTCCGCCAGGTTCTGCAATGCGTGCGGCGCGCCGCTGACCGATGCGCGTGCGGAACCCGCGCCGCGCGCACGGCCCGTTTCCGAACCCGCTCTCGCCCCGATCCATTACACGCCGCAGCATCTCGCCGAGCGCATCCTTGCCGAGCATGCAGCGATGGAAGCGCGTGGCGGAACCGCCGGCGAGCGCAAGACCGTCACTGCGCTGTTCGCGGACATGGCCGGCTCCACCGCGCTGATCCACGATCTGGACCCGGAAGAGGCGCATCGCCTGATCGAGCCCGTCGTCGCGCTGATGATGGAGGCCGTCCACTACTACGAAGGCTACGTGGCGAAGTCGCTCGGCGACGGCATCCTCGCGCTGTTCGGCGCGCCGATCGCTCACGAGGACCACCCGCAGCGCGCGCTGTTCGCGGCACTGCGGATGCAGGACGCGATGCGCCGCCACGGCGACCGGATTCGTCTGGAAAAAGGCATTCCGCTGCAGATCCGCGTCGGCGTGCACACCGGCGAAGTCGTCGTGCGCTCGATCCGCACGGACGACCTGCACACCGACTACGACCCGGTCGGGCACACAATCCACATCGCATCGCGGATGGAAGGAATCGCGATGCCCACGTCGATCCTCGTCAGCGACGCGACGCACAAGCTGGCGGAAGGCTACTTCGAGTTCAAGTCGCTCGGGGCGACGCAGGTCAAGGGCATTCCCGAGCCGCTGTCGGTGTACGAGGTGCTGGGCCCTGGCGCATTGCGCACGCGGCTGCAGCTGTCCGCGCATCGCGGCCTCGCGCGGTTCGTCGGCCGCGACGCCGAACTGGAACACCTGCACGGCGCGCTGGACGACGTGAAGGCGGGCCACGGGCGGGTGGTTGCGGTGGTCGGCGAGGCCGGAGTCGGCAAGTCGCGGCTGTTCCATGAATTCAAGGCACGTTCGCGGCGCGGCTGTCTCGTGCTCGAAACCTTCTCGGTATCGCACGGCAAGGCGTTCGCCTATCTGCCGCTGATCGAGCTGCTGAAGAACTATTTCCAGATCGCCGCGCAGGACGACGAACGACACTGCCGCGAGAAAGTGATGGGCAAGGCGCTGACGCTCGAGCGCGGCTTCGAGGAGCTCGTACCGTACCTGCTGTATCTGCTGGGCGTCGGCGAACCCGGCTCGGCGCTCGCGGAGATGGACCCCCGGGTCCGGCGGGACCGGACCTTCGACGCAATCATCCAGCTGCTGACGCGCGAGAGCCGCGACCAGCCGATCGAGCTGTTGTTCGAGGATCTGCAATGGCTCGATCGCGAGACCGACGCATTCCTCGCGTACCTGATCGAACAGGTGCCGGACACGCGAATCCTGCTGCTCGTGAACTACCGGCCCGAATACCGGCCCGGCTGGCAATCCGCGGATCATTGCACGCTGCTGCGGCTCGAACCGCTGGGCCCGGCAGAGGCGCAGGGCTTGCTCGCTGCGCTGCTCGGCGACGACCCGGGGCTCGGCCCCATCAAGCAACTGATCCTGGACAAGACGGAGGGCAATCCGTTCTTCATGGAGGAAGTGGTGCAGACGCTCGTCGAGGCGCAGTCGCTGCTCGGCGAACCGGGCCATTACCGGATCGTGCGGACGCCGGCCGCGCTGCATATTCCGACCACCGTGGAAGGTGTGCTCGCCGCGCGTATCGACCGGCTCCCGGTCGCGGAGAAGGAGTTGCTGCAGACGCTCGCGGTGATCGGCAAGGAGTTTCCGTTCGGCCTGATCCGGTGCATCTGCGGCGACCACGTCGCACGCACGGACGACGACCTGCGCCAGTTGCTGGCTCATCTGGAAGCCGCGGAATTCATCTATGCGCGGCCCGCGTTCCCGGAAGTGGATTACTCGTTCAAGCACGCGCTGACGCAGGAAGTCGCCGGCCATTCGCTGCTGACGGAACGGCGCAGCGCACTGCACGAGCGCACCGCGCAGGCGATCGAGACGCTGTTTCCGACGCGGATCGCCGATTACTGCAGTGAGCTCGCGCATCACTACAGCCTGAGCGGCAACCTGCCGAAGGCCGTCGAGTACCTGCATCGCGCGGCCCAGCAGGCGCTTCGCCATGCATCGCATCCGGATGCGATGCATCATCTCGGCGCCGCGCTGGAGTTGCTGAAGCGCCTGCCGGACACGCCTGCGCGCGCGCAGCGCGAGCTGACGCTGCTGCTTGCGCTGGGCCCGGTGCTGATGGACGTGCGAGGCTATGGCGCCCCCGAGGTCGCGGCGACCTATTCGCGCGCACTGGCGCTGTGCGACCAGGCCGGCGAGATGTCGCAGCGCTTCGCGGCCCAGTTGGGTTTGAGGATCCACTACATGACGCGCGCGGAGTATGCGACCGCGCGCGAACTCGGCAAGCAGATGCTGCGCACCGCGCGCAGCACGAAGGATCCGGCCCTGCTGCTCGAAGCACACGGCGCACTTGGGGCGTGCCTCTTTCTGCAGGGGGATTTCGATCGCGCGCGCAGCCACCTGGAACAGGCGCTCGCGATCTATGACCCCGAACGGCATCAGGCCCACGTGTTCGCGCACGGCGTCGATCCCGGCATCCGCGCGCTGAATTTCCTCGCGTTGATCCTGTGGCTGCAGGGATACCCCGATCAGGCGTACAAGCGGATCGTGGAGGCGCTGGCGCTCGCACAGAAGCTTGCCTATGGCCCGACGCTCGCGTTTACGCTCGCTTACGCGGCCGAACTGGATCAGCTTCGGCATGAAGTCGAGCGGATGCGCGAGCATGCGGACGCGGTTTTCACCGTCGCGACCGAGCTGGGGCTGCCGTACTGGCTCGTGTGGGGCACGATCTTCCGGGGCTGGATCCTGACTGAACGGGGCGGCTTGCAGGAAGGGATCGCGCAGATGCGCGAAGGCCTCGCGGCGGGACGTGCGGCCGGCGGCGTGGATCAGCGCTCGTATTTCCTGGCGCTCGCGGCCGACCGCTGCCAGTGTGCAGGCGACACCGAGGTTGGTTTCGCGCTGCTCGACGAGGCGATGGCGATCGTCGCCAGCACGGGCGAGCGTTGTTTCGAAGCGGAGTTGCACCGGCTCAGGGGGAACGCCTTGCTCGGTTCGCAGGAAGACGGCGAATGCGCACCCGCTTGCAGGGACGAAGCCGAAGCGTGCTTTCTGAAGGCGATCGCCGTCGCGCGCGAGCAGGGTGCGCGCTCGCTGGAACTGCGTGCGGTGTCGAGCCTCGCGCGCCTGTGGCAGCGCGACGGCAGGATAGCCGAGGCCCGGCAGGCGCTGTCGAACGTGTACGACGGGTTCGTCGAGGGCTTCGACACCGCCGATCTGCGCGATGCCAGCGCGTTGCTCGATGCGCTCGCGCCCGATGTGTGAACGTGGCACGCATCGCGATTGCCGGGTAATGCCGATACAGGTATTGACACTACCAGCCAAACCACTGTTTTTATTGGTTTTTTTCGTATTCATGCCGCGCCGGAGCGCGATCTGCGTGGCATAATCGACCGCACCCGCAAGGCTTGAAGTCACAACGACCCCGCATACCCATGGCCCAGACTCTCTACGACAAACTGTGGAATTCCCACGTCGTCCACACTGAGGACGACGGCACGACGCTGCTCTACATCGACCGTCAGCTGCTGCACGAAGTCACGAGCCCGCAGGCGTTCGAAGGGCTGAAGATCGCACAGCGCCCGGTGTGGCGCATCAGTGCGAACCTCGCCGTGTCGGACCACAACGTGCCGACGACGGACCGCAGCCACGGCATCGCTGATCCGGTCTCGAAGCTGCAGGTCGACACGCTCGACGCGAACTGCGACAGCTTCGGCATCACCCAGTTCAAGATGAACGACGTGCGCCAGGGCGTCGTCCACATCATCGGGCCGGAGCAGGGCGCGACGCTGCCGGGCATGACGATCGTGTGCGGCGATTCGCACACGTCGACGCACGGCGCGTTCGGCGCGCTCGCGCACGGCATCGGCACGTCGGAAGTCGAGCACGTGCTCGCGACGCAAACGCTGCTGCAGAAGAAGAGCAAGAACATGCTCGTGAAGGTCGAGGGCCAGTTGCCGCGCGGTTGCACCGCGAAGGACATCGTGCTCGCGATCATCGGCAAGATCGGCACCGCGGGCGGCACGGGCTACGCGATCGAATTCGGCGGCTCGACGATCCGCGCGCTGACGATGGAAGGCCGGATGACGGTCTGCAACATGGCGATCGAAGCGGGCGCGCGCGCCGGCATGGTCGCCGTCGACGACACGACGATCGACTACCTGAAGGGCCGTCCGTTCGTGCCGACCGGCGCGGAATGGGATCAGGCCGTCGAATACTGGCGCCAGTTCAAGTCGGACGACGGCGCGCAGTTCGACAGCGTCGTCGAGCTGAATGCGGCCGAGATCGTGCCGCAGGTCACGTGGGGCACGTCGCCGGAAATGGTCACGTCGATCGATGGCCGCGTGCCCGATCCCGAGCGCGAGAAGGATCCGGTCAAGCGCGACGCGATGGAGCGTGCGCTCGCCTATATGGCGCTCGAGCCGAACACGCCGATCGAATCGATCAAGGTCGACAAGATCTTCATCGGCTCGTGCACGAACGCGCGCATCGAGGACATCCGCGCAGCCGCGTACGTCGTGAAGAAGCTCGGGCGCCGCGTTGCGTCGAACGTGCGCCTCGCGATGATCGTGCCGGGCTCGGGCCTCGTGAAGGCGCAGGCCGAGCGCGAAGGGCTCGACAAGGTGTTCACGGATGCGGGCTTCGAATGGCGCGAGCCGGGTTGCTCGATGTGTCTCGCGATGAACGCCGACCGTCTCGAGCCGGGCGAGCGCTGCGCATCGACGTCGAACCGCAACTTCGAAGGCCGGCAGGGTCAGGGCGGCCGCACGCACCTCGTCAGCCCGGCGATGGCGGCGGCGGCGGCGATCGAAGGCCATTTCGTCGACATTCGCAAGCTGGGGTAACGGACGGATCATGGAAAAATTCATTGTGCATACCGGCGTGGTGGCGCCGCTCGATCGCGAGAACGTCGACACGGACGCGATCATCCCGAAGCAGTTCCTGAAGTCGATCAAGCGCACGGGCTTCGGCCCGAACGCGTTCGACGAATGGCGTTACCTCGATCACGGCGAGCCGGGCCAGGACAACTCGAAGCGTCCGCTGAACCCCGATTTCGTGCTGAACCAGCCGCGCTACCAGGGCGCGTCGGTGCTGCTCGCACGCAAGAACTTCGGCTGCGGCAGCTCGCGCGAGCACGCACCGTGGGCGCTGCAGCAGTACGGCTTCCGCGCGATCATCGCGCCGAGCTTCGCGGACATCTTCTACAACAACTGCTTCAAGAACGGCTTGCTGCCGATCGTGCTGACCGAGCAGCAGGTCGATCACCTGTTCAACGAGACGTACGCGTTCAACGGCTACCAGCTGACGATCGATCTCGACGCGCAGGTCGTGCGCGCGCCGGACGGCCGCGAATATGCGTTCGAGGTCGCCGCGTTCCGCAAGTACTGCCTGCTGAACGGCTTCGACGACATCGGCCTCACGCTGCGCCACGCGGACAAGATTCGCCAGTTCGAAGCCGAGCGCCTCGCGAAGCAGCCTTGGCTCAACAACAAGCTGATCGGCTGAGATCGCCCGTGATGCGGACGTGCGCATGAGCGCGCGCGTCCGCCGTTCGGCGCCGTTCGAAATTCACACACACTACCCAGTCAGGAATAACGCATGAAGATTGCAGTGCTGCCCGGCGACGGCATCGGTCCGGAAATCGTCAAGGAAGCGGTGAAGGTGCTGAACGCGCTCGACGAGAAGTTCGAACTCGAGGAGGCGCCGGTCGGCGGCGCCGGCTACGAGGCGAGCGGTCATCCGCTGCCGGACGCGACGCTGAAGCTCGCGAAGGAAGCGGACGCGATCCTGTTCGGCTCGGTCGGCGACTGGAAGTACGACTCGCTCGAGCGCGCGCTGCGCCCCGAACAGGCGATTCTCGGGCTGCGCAAGCATCTCGAGCTGTTCGCGAACTTCCGCCCGGCGATCTGCTATCCGCAGCTCGTCGATGCATCGCCGCTGAAACCGGAACTGGTCGCGGGCCTCGACATCCTGATCGTGCGCGAACTGAACGGCGACATCTACTTCGGCCAGCCGCGCGGTGTGCGCGCCGCGCCGGACGGCCCGTTCGCCGGCGAGCGCGAGGGCTTCGACACGATGCGCTATTCGGAGCCGGAAGTGCGCCGCATCGCGCACGTCGCGTTCCAGGCTGCGCGCAAGCGCGCGAAGAAGCTGCTGTCGGTCGACAAGTCGAACGTGCTCGAGACGTCGCAGTTCTGGCGCGACATCATGATCGACGTGTCGAAGGAGTACGCGGACGTCGAGCTGTCGCACATGTACGTCGACAACGCGGCGATGCAGCTCGCGAAGGCGCCGAAGCAGTTCGACGTGATCGTGACCGGCAACATGTTCGGCGACATCCTGTCCGACGAGGCGTCGATGCTCACCGGCTCGATCGGCATGCTGCCGTCCGCGTCGCTCGACAAGAACAACAAGGGCTTGTACGAGCCGTCGCACGGTTCCGCGCCGGATATCGCCGGCAAGGGCATTGCGAACCCGCTCGCGACGATCCTGTCGGCCGCGATGCTGCTGCGCTACTCGCTGAACCGCGCGGAGCAGGCCGATCGCATCGAACGCGCAGTGAAGAAGGTGCTCGAAGCGGGCTACCGCACCGGCGACATCGCGACGCCGGGCTGCCAGCAGGTTGGCACGGTTGCGATGGGCGATGCGGTGATCGCGGCGCTGTAAGCGTCGCGGCAATCGCGTAGAAACGTAGAAAGGGCGCGAACGGCGCCGAGAAAAATCGGACCGTTCGCGCGCGGTAGGCCGTTGTGCGGCCAACCGGCTTTGTGTAGACTCGAACGATGGCGCAAATTTCCCTGATCTCCCCGGTCTTGAAACTCCACGGCAACACTGCCCGTGTGGGTGCGCGCGCCATCGTCATCACGAAAACCATTACCACGAAAACGATCATTAAAATCTGATCGTCGTCGGTGCCCGCCTGTTTCCCCGCGCGGTCACGCCGGGGACGAAAAATGGCGGGGAAGCTCCATTCAAAGGGTGAGTCATGAACGTAGGTCTCGTAGGTTGGCGCGGCATGGTCGGCAGCGTCCTGATGCAGCGCATGCAGGAAGAGGGCGATTTCGACCTGATCGAACCGGTGTTTTTCAGCACCAGCAACACGGGCGGCAAGGCGCCGTCGTTCGCGAAAAACGAGACTACGCTCAAGGACGCGACCAACGTCGACGAGCTGAAGAAGTGCGACGTGATCATCACCTGCCAGGGCGGCGACTACACGAACGACGTGTTCCCGAAGCTGCGCGCGGCCGGCTGGAACGGCTACTGGATCGACGCGGCATCGTCGCTGCGGATGAACGACGACGCGGTCATCATCCTTGACCCCGTCAACCTCGACGTGATCAAGGACGCGCTCGTCAAGGGTACGAAGAACTTCATCGGCGGCAACTGCACGGTCAGCCTGATGCTGATGGCGCTCGGCGGCCTGTTCCGCGAGAACCTCGTCGACTGGATGACGGCGATGACCTACCAGGCCGCATCGGGCGCGGGCGCGCAGAACATGCGCGAACTGCTGTCGCAGATGGGTGCGCTGAACGGCGCGGTGCAGGCACAGCTCGCCGATCCGGCATCGGCGATCCTCGACATCGACCGCCGCGTGCAGGCCACGATGAACAGCGACGCGATGCCGACGAGCCAGTTCGGCGTGCCGCTCGCGGGCTCGCTGATCCCGTGGATCGACAAGGATCTCGGCAACGGGATGTCGAAGGAAGAGTGGAAGGGCGGCGCGGAAACCAACAAGATCCTCGGCAAGCCGGGCATGGGCGAGCCGGGTTCGATCCCGGTCGACGGCCTGTGCGTGCGGATCGGCGCGATGCGCTGCCACTCGCAGGCGCTGACGATCAAGCTGAACAAGGACGTACCGCTCGACGAGATCAACGACATCCTCGCGTCGGCGAACGACTGGGTGAAGGTCGTGCCGAACGAGCGCGAAGCGTCGATGCGCGACCTGTCGCCGGCGAAGGTGACGGGCACGCTGACGGTGCCGGTCGGCCGCCTGCGCAAGCTCGCGATGGGCGGCGAATACCTGTCCGCGTTCACCGTCGGCGACCAGCTGCTGTGGGGCGCGGCCGAGCCGCTGCGCCGCATGCTGCGCATCCTGCTCGACAAGTGATGATCTAACTTGCGTTCGGCGCATTCAGCGCGGTCGCAGACACGCCTGCACGCCCTTGACGGGGCGGCAGGCGTTTTTCATTCATTCGGGCCGCCCGATCGTCCGCCGCCGGCAGTGCGGTAGTGCGGCATCGGGGGGTGCGGCCGCATCGCGCAACGATCCCACGCTCGAAATGCGAAGGCCCCGGACCGCTTGCGCAGCCGGGGCCTTCTTGCATCGATTCCTTTGGCACGAGGAGAGGATGCGACCCGAATTATAAGTGACGTCATTCGTTCCGCGTAGCGAATCAATGTCGGGATTTGTATCGATTGATGATGATTTGTTTATAACGTGCGGGCGGGGCGCGCCGCGCCGGCTGCGGGTGGCGGAGAAGCGGCGCTTCGCCGCCTGGCTGGTGCGCCGGCAGGCTGTTCGCGCTGCCGCCGATCGTGCGGCGTGCATCCCCGGCCGTGGGCGGATGGGGCGGGCCGGGGACGAATTCGGCCCGAAGCCGATCGCGTGAAGTAAACTACGCGGTTACGACGCGCAGACAAACCGAAAGCGTCGCGTTCAACGCGGCGCTTTTGCATTTCTGCGGCGACTTTTTCTGACGCTTCCCAACGAGAATCCGAGCCGCGCGCCCGCGCGGCGATAGAGCCAACGATGTTCCGAATTTCCTTGTTCCCGCGTCAATCCCGGCTGGCGCATGCGGTGCGCAGCGCACTGGCGATTCTTGCGCTCGGCACGGCCGCGTCCGCGTGGGCGTTCGGCGCCAGCGACGCCGCCGCCACCGAGGCGGGATCCGCGGCGCCGCTCACCGTCACGGTTCAGCCCGGCCAGTCCCTCAACGACCTCGCGATCGCGGCAACGCAGTCGCATGACCCCGGCGTGATCGCGCGGGCGGGGCGCGCGCTGTTCGACGCGAATCCGCAGGCGTTCATGAAACGCGATCCGAGTCGCCTGAAACTCGGCGCGACGCTGACGGTGCCGGCGCTCGATGCGACGGGCGCGGCGGTTGGCGCATCGGGTGCGGCTGCGGCTTCGGCTGCTGCTGTGGTGGCGTCCTCTGCAGCGCATGCGGCGTCGGCGCCGGCGGCGTCCTCGGCAGCACATGCCGCTTCGGCGTCGCATCCGGCGCCGATCGCGCAGGCCGTGCTGCCGGGATCGGCCACGCACGCGGCGCAGGCCGGCGAAACGCACGCGTCTGCTGTGCCGGCCGTGGCCGGTTCATCGTCTGCTGCCGGCGTGTCCGGTTCGCATGGCGCGTCGGAAGCCGGCGCGCAGTCG
>NZ_JAAGPL010000243.1:0-11417 GCF_017104785.1 Burkholderia sp. Ac-20353
CGGCGGCAGCCAGTACCGCGGCCGGCGCGACCGCGGCGAGCGCGCGGCGGCCGGACGTCGCCAACTTCATCGATTGAGCTTCCGGATGCGTTCGGACGGCGTGATGATGTCCGTCAGGCGGATGCCGAACTTGTCGTTGACGACCACCACCTCGCCCTGCGCGATCAGGCAGCCGTTGACGAGCACGTCCATCGGCTCGCCCGCCATGCCGTCGAGCTCGACGACCGAGCCCTGCGCGAGCTGCAGAAGGTTGCGGATCGCGATCTTCGTGCGGCCGAGCTCCACGGTCATCTTGACCGGGATGTCGAGGATCATCTCGATGTCGTTGTGCGTCGAGTTCGCCGCGGCCTTCGACAGCGGCTGGAACACGCCGGCGCCCGTCGCGCCCGGCTGCACCGGCTGATGGTTCTGCTCGGCGAGCGCGGCCGCCCAGTCGTCCATGCCCGGGTCGGCCTCGGGCGCGGCCTGCGCTGCGGCCGTTTCCGCCAGCGCGGCATCGGCGAGCGCCTGCGCGTCGAGTTCGGGCGTCTGATTCAGCTCACTCATATCCACCTTCCTTCATCGTGTCGCTCGTGCTGATCATCTTCTGCACGCGCAACGCATATTGACCATTGAAAATCCCGTAACCGCATTCCATCACCGGCACGCCGTCGACCTTCGCGGTGATCGTGTCGCCGATCTCGAGCGGCAGCACGTCGCCCGCGCGCAGGTTGAGCAGCTTCTCGAACGTCGTCGGCACCTCGGCGAGATCCGCGGTCAGCTCGACCTCGGCCGCCTGCACCTGCTGCGACAGCACGCGCACCCAGCGGCGGTCGACCTCGAGCGCCTCGCCCTGGATCGGCGACGCGAGCACGTCGCGAATCGGCTCGACCATCGAGTACGGCATGCAGATGTGCAGCGTGCCGCCGGTCGGCCCGAACTCGATCGAGAACTGCGTGACGATCACGATCTCGTTCGGCGTCGCGACGTTCGCGAACTGCGTGTGCATCTCCGAGCGCACGAACTCGAACTGCAGCGGCCGCACGCTCTTCCACGCGGTCGTGTAGTGCTCGAACACGAGGTTCAGCAGCTTGCCGATGATGCGTTGCTCGGTCGCGGTGAAGTCGCGGCCCTCGACGCGCGTGTGGAAGCGGCCGTCGCCGCCGAACAGGTTGTCGACGACGAAGAACACGAGGTTCGGGTCGAACACGAACAGCGACGTGCCGCGCAGCGGCTTCACGTGCACGAGGTTCAGGTTCGTCGGGATCGGCAGGTTGCGGGTGAACTCGCTGTACTTCTGCACCTTCACCTGGCTCACGGAGATTTCCGCGGTGCGCCGCATGAAGTTGAAGATGCCGATCCTGAGCAGGCGCGCGAAGCGGTCGTTGATGATCTCGAGGCCGGGCATCCGGCCGCGGACGATCCGCTCCTGCGTCGCGATGTTGTAGGGGCGGACGCCCGACGTGTCGCGCGATTCGTCGGTCGCGTCGGTTTCGCCGGTGACGCCCTTGAGGAGGGCATCGACCTCCTCCTGGGACATGAATTCTTCGTGGCCCATGCGCGCTCCTTGTATGCGGCGGCGTTACTGGACGACGAACTCGGTAAACAGCACGTCGTCGACATGCGCGGCCTGGTTGCCGGGCTGGGTCGGCTGCTCGGCCAGGCCCTTCAGCTCGTCGGCGAGCGCGCGCTTGCCGTCGGGCGTCGCGAGATCCTCGGGATGCTTGTTCGACAGCGCGAGCAGGATCCGGCTGCGGATCTCCGGCATCCGCGCGGTCAGCTGCTCCTGCGCCTTCGGGTCGGTGAGCTTCAGTGACAGGCCGACGCGCAGATAATGCTGGACGCCGTCCTCCGACTGCAGGTTCACGGTGAGCGGGTCGAGCGGGAAGAACACCGGCGCGGCCAGCGGCGCCGGTTCGCTGCTCGCGGCCGCGTGGCCGACGCCTTGCTTGCTCAGGAACACGTACATGCCGCCCGCGGCGGCGGCCGCCGCACCGAGTGCGATGACGGCAATGAGCGCGATGCGCTTGAGCTTGCCGGACGATGCCGGATTGCCGGCGGGCGGATTTGCGGTCGTGGAGGCCATGTGGATGCGTGCGTGATGTCTCGTAGCATCCATTGTTCGGCATCCGGCCCGACGCCGATGGGCGGAAAAGAGGGGGGATTTGCGGCTATCTCAGCCGATTGTCGGGCGGCTGGAGGCGGGATGAAGGGCGCGCGGCGCGCCGGAGGCGGGAGTCGAGGTGGCTTGGGGCGGCTTGAGAGGGCGGCGGGCCGGGCGATGCGACGCCGCCGCGGGCGAATTGCGCTTCGGTGCCGGCAGCCGCTCAGATCGGCAGCAGCGTCAACACGGGCGCGAGCAGTACCATCGCGACGCCCGCGATCATCATCGTGAGGCTCGACACGACGCCTTCCTCGCGGCCGATCTCGCGCGCCTTCGCGGTGCCGACGCCGTGCGCGGCCGCGCCGAACAGCGCGCCGCGCGCGAGCCGCGTGCGCAGCGGCACGAGCGCGAGCACGATCTCGCCGAGCAGCATCCCGCAGATGCCGGTCGCGATCACGAACAGCGCGGTCAGGTCCTTCGGCGCGTGGATCTTGTCAGAGACGGCCAGCGCGAACGGCGTCGATACCGAGCGCGTCATCAGCGAGCGCTGCAACTCTGGCGACAGGTGCAGCAGCTTCGCGAGCAGCAGCGACCCGCAGACCCCGGCCGCAATCCCGACCACGACGCCGACGGACAGCGACAGCCAGTGCCGGCGGATCAGGTCGCGGTAGTCGTAGATCGGCACCGCGAACGCAATCGTCGCCGGGCCGAGCAGCCACATCAGCCAGCGCGTGTCGCGGAAGTAGACCGAATACGGGATGCCGGTCAGCGCGACGAGCGCGACCAGCACGCCCGGTACGAACACGAGCGGCGAGAACAGCAGCGTCTTCTTGTACGCATAGAGCCGCTTCGACGCGAAATACAGCGCGATCGTCAGCACGAAGCAGCCGACGGAGATCGCGGCATTCGTCTGATCGGCGGACAGGTTCGACAGCGGGGCAAGCATCACGGGCTCCAGGCAGGCGGTTCCGGAAACGGGCTCAGCCGCGCACGCGGCGGCGTTCGGCGACCACGCGCTGCGCGGCGAGCCGGCGCTCGAGCTTCGCGGCGAGATCGACCGCGACGGCCACCGCGACCATCACGAACGCGGTGCCCGCGACGACGACGAGCGCGAGCCGCCAGCCGTCCTCGCGGAACAGCCCGCCGTACTGCACCGCGGCGACCGCGGCCGGCACGAAGAACAACAGCATGTCGGACAGCAGCCAGTTCGCGCCGTCCTTCACCCACTTGGTCGCCACGCCGCCGGAAAACAGCAGCACGAGCAGCACCGCGAGGCCGATCACGCCGGACGGAATCGGCAGCCCGACCGCGCGCACGGCCCAGTCGACCACCAGCCACAGCACGCCGAGCGCGGCGGCCTGCAGCGCGATCCGGCCGGTGTGCGCCAAGCCGGCGGGGACGGCAGGGACGGCGGGCCGGGCGGCGGCAACGGCGATCGACTTGTTCATGGCGGGCTCCCATACAGATATTTCTTCAATGGCGCAAGTATAGGATTCCCTCATCCATAAATAAAATGACTTGTCTCTATCCTTGTCATTCCAATTCGGAATTCATTGACCGTTGCACCAATTTGGGGAGGCGCCGATGGAATTGCGCGCGCTGCGGTATTTCGTCGAGGTGGTCCGCCAGCAGAGTTTCACCGCGGCGGCGGACAAGCTGTTCGTGACCCAGCCGACCATCAGCAAGATGGTGAAGGCGCTCGAGGACGAGATCGGCTCGCCGCTGTTGCTGCGCGACGGCCGGCAGATGGTGCTGACCGATGCCGGGCGGATCGTGTTCCAGCGCGGGCAGGACGTGCTCGCCGCGCAGGCGCAGCTGCAGTCGGAGCTGAACGATCTCGGCACGCTCGGCCGCGGCGAGCTGACGATCGGCATCCCGCCGCTCGGCGGCTCGCTGTTCACGCCGATCATCGCCGCGTACAAGCAGCGCTACCCGAACATCGAGCTGAAGCTGTTCGAGCAGGGCGCGCGGATGATCGAGGCGGCGCTGATGTCGGGCGAGCTGGAGCTCGGCGGCTTGCTGGAGCCCGTCGATCCCGCGACGTTCGAGCGGCTGCCGATGGTGCGCGCGCCGCTGTGGCTCGTCGCGCCGCGCGAGTCGCGCTGGGAGGATCAAGCGGCCGTGGCGCTCGGTGACCTCGCGCGCGAATCGTTCGTGTTCTACGCGGAAAGCCTCGCGCTGCACGACGCGGTGCTCGACGCGTGCCGGCAGGTCGGGTTCACGCCGTCGATCGTGAGCCGCAGCGGCCACTGGGATTTCATGGCCGCGCTCGTGCACGCGGGGGTCGGCATCGCGCTGTTGCCCGAGCCGTACTGCCGGCGGCTCGATGCGGGGCAGTTCACGTGCCGGCCGATCGTCGAGCCGGAAATCACCTGGGCGATCGCGCTCGGCTGGCTGAAGAAAGGGTATTTGTCGCACGCCGCGCGCGCGTGGCTCGAGGTCGCGCGGGCGACGCTGCCGATCGCGCCTGGTGACGACCTTGCGTTTGGCGGGTTGAGGGCGCGGGAGTGATCGGCAACGTCAAGCATTGTCTTCGAACAGCGTCTGAATTGCGTCGCCGCCCATTGAGTCAAAATCGTCCGGGACGCTGATCTGCCCCTTCATGAAGCCGATTCGGGCCGGCGACGCAGGCTCCGACATGTTGATCGGTATGACCCTGACAAGGGGTTTGCCGGCTTTCGCGATGACGAATGGTTCGCCAGCCTCAACCGCTTTATCGATCAGCCGCGACAAGTTCATCCTTGCGTCACGCATGTTGTAAGTCCGCATGGCATCCCCAAAATCCACAGAATTCAAACATTTTGCCGGCCTCGTTCAATTTGTAATCAGCAAGCGATGCGGTGCCTATTTTTAAGCATATCGAATCACGAAATACAGCCGGCGCGACGGAGGCAACGCTCTTCAGGGCTGCTACGCGGGCCATAGGCGGGCGGTATCTAGTATGGCTGGCCCGGACTATGCAGTTCCTGCGAGATCTGCGGCTGGTAAAATTTGGGGCGTGTTTCGGACGCACGCCGATCACGGATCGGACGCTCTGGCGTGCTGGCCGGCAGCAATCGCGGACCTATTGCGCCAACAAGAGGGACCAATGGCGAACTACGAACGACTCAATGCCGCGAACGCGTATATCTGGCGGATCGTGCACCGCGAGAGCCTGCCGTGGATCTTGGATCATGGGCTGGTGTGCGCAAACAGCAATGAGCGCGACCCTAATTTTGTACAAATTGGCAATGCGGACCTGATTAGCCGCCGGGCCCACCGTCTTGTGCCGATCGCGCCTGGCGGAACATTGGGCGACTACGTGCCGTTTTATTTCACGCCCTTTTCGCCGATGATGTACAACATCTACACAGGGCGAACCGTCCGCCAGCAGCGCAACGAGGACATCTGCATGTTGGTCAGCAGGCTACCGGTTCTGCAGCAGTTCGACACTTCGTTCGTGTTTACCGATCGGCATGCGTACACGCAGTTGGCTCGTTTTTTCAGCGATCTCGCCTCGCTGGATCAAATCGACTGGCCGCTGCTGCAAGCTCGAAACTTCAAGCGGAACCCGGACGATCCGGAGCAAATCGAACGGTATCAGGCCGAGGCGCTCGTATACAGGCATCTTCCGGTGACTGCACTGACGGCAGTCGTGTGCTATTCGGAGCAAGTGAAACGCGAGCTCGAGCAGATGGCGGCCGCTCGCGGTTTGAACGTAACGGTGCAAGCACTTCCAAACTGGTACTTCTGATGATTACGTACACCCAAGGTAACCTCCTCGATGCACCGACTGAAGCACTGGTCAACACGGTCAACACGGTCGGTGTGATGGGGAAAGGTATCGCGCTGATGTTCAAGGAGAAATTCCCAGAGAACTTTAAGGAGTATGCAGTTGCTTGCAAGGAGGGGCGTGTACAGACCGGCAAGATGTTTGTCACCGAGCGGATGACGCTGATTGGGCCGAAGTGGATCGTCAACTTCCCGACCAAACAGCACTGGCGTGCAGCTTCGCGGCTGGAGTGGATCGTGGATGGGCTGATGGACCTACGCCATTTCCTCGAACAGAAGCATGTCCGGTCGATCGCGATTCCGCCGCTTGGTGCGGGTAACGGTGGGCTGGATTGGACTGCCGTGAAGGGTGAGATCGACGCGGCACTGAGCGACTTGCAAGATACCGAGATCCTTGTCTACGAGCCGACTGCTAAATACCAGAATGTGTCGAAGCGTGAGGGGGTGGAAAAGCTCACACCGGCACGTGCGCTGATAGCCGAGCTTGTGCGGCGCTATTGGATTCTTGGGATGGACTGCAGTCTGCTCGAAATCCAGAAGCTAGCGTGGTTTCTCGAACGCGCAATCGAACGCACTGATGCGCCAAACCCGTTGCAGCTCAAGTTCGTCGCTCACACGTACGGCCCGTATGCAAATCGGCTGGATCACCTGTTGAACAACCTGGACGGTAGCTATCTGCATTGCGACAAGCGGATCGCGGACGCAGGCCCACTTGACGTTATCTGGTTTGACGATCGTCGCAGTGATGTGCTCGCTGGGTACCTGAAGAGCAGTGAGATCCAGCCTTATCTGAACGCTCTTGAAGAGACTGCGTCGCTGATTGACGGTTTCGAATCTCCGTTTGGACTTGAACTGCTCGCTTCGTTGGATTGGCTGCTGGCGCGCGAAGGTTGTGATCCGAGCGTGGAGAGTATCCGTGCGGGCCTCTTGGAGTGGCCTGGTGGCGAATCGGCGGGGCGACGGAAAAATCGCCTGTTCGATGAGCGCGCTATCCGTATTGGACTGAATCGGTTGACCGCCACGAGCACACTTGCTTGTACGTAATGAAGGGGGCGCTCTGCGTGACACCTAGGCATAGTCCAGAATGTCATCAACCTATTGATTTAAAATGACATTTTTAGATGAAAGAAGGCCGGAACGCCCTTGAGATAACAGGGCCGCCGGCCGCCGGCCGCATATCGCATCGCCATCAATGCCCCATCGCCGGCCCTGCACCCTTCCTCGGCTTCGTGACCCACACGAGCGCCGCGAGCGCGATGAACATGATCGCCGACAGGTGGAAGAAGTCGTTGGTCGCCATCATGAAGCCCTGCTGCGTGACGATCTGGTTGAGCTGCGCGTTGGCCATCTGGCCGGCAACGCCGAGCTGCGACAGCGCGCCCTGGTAGTCGACCGTGCTCTGCGAATAGACGCTCACCGATTCCGACAGCCTCGCGTGGTGGTAGATCGCGTCGTTCTCCCAGAACGTCGAGCTGGCCGCGGTGCCGATCGCGCCGGACAGCGTGCGCAGGAAGTTCGACAGCCCTGACGCGCTCGCGAGCCGCTCGTCGGGGATGCTCGACAGCGTGATCGTCGTCATCGGCACGAAGAAGCACGCGACGCCGATCCCCTGCACGAGCCGCGGCAGGATCACGTGGTTGAACGGCACGTCGAGCGTGAACGTCGAGTTCCAGATCGACACGCCCGCGAACACGATGAACGCGAAGCTCGCGACCATCCGCAGGTCGAGCCGGTGCATGTTGCGGCCGATCAGCGGCGACAGCACGAGCGCGAGCAGCCCGACCGGCGCGGTCGCGAGGCCGGCCTTGCCGGCCGTGTAGCCCATCACCGTCTGCAGCCACAGCGGGAAGATCACGACCGAGCCGAAGAACGCCATGAAGCCGAACGAGATGATCATCGCGCCGAGCGCGAAGTTGCGGTCCTTGAACAGCGACAGGTCGACCACCGGCTCCTTCTCGGTCGCCTCCCACACGAGCATGAACGCGAGCGACACGACCGCGATCAGCGCGAGCGCGGCGATGAACGTCGAGTTGAACCAGTCGCGGTCCTTGCCGAGGTCGAGCATCATCTGCAGGCACGACACGCCGATCACGAGCAGCGCGAGGCCGACCGCATCGATCCGCTGCTTCGTCGTCTTCGTCTCGCGGCCGCGCAGCAGCACGTACGCGCAGATCGCCGAAAACACGCCGATCGGCAGGTTGATGTAGAAGATCCACGGCCACGTGTAGTTGTCGCTGATCCAGCCGCCGAGCAACGGGCCGAAGATCGGCGCGACGATCACCGTCATCGCCCATAGCCCGAGCGCAAGCCCGCGTTTCGCGGGCGGGTAGCTGCGCATCAGGATCGTCTGCGACAGCGGCACCATCGGCCCCGACACGAGCCCCTGCAGCAGCCGGAACGCGATCAGCGTCTCGAAGTTGGTCGCGAGGCCGCACAGCGCGGACGCGATCGTGAACGCGAGCACCGACAGCGTGAACAACCGCACCTCGCCGACCCGACGCGCGAGCCAGCCGGTGAGCGGCACCGCGATCGCCGACGCGACCGAATACGACGAGATCACCCACGTGCCTTCGCTCGTCGCAACGCCGAGGCTGCCCGAGATCGTCGGCACCGCGACGTTCGCGATCGACGTGTCGAGCACTTCCATGAAGGTGCCGAGCGCGAGCCCGACGGTGAGCAGCGCGAGGGCGCCGCCGGACAGCGGCGCCGGTTCGGCGGCGCGGGACGCGGGCGAGCCCGCGGAAGCCGTGGTGGCGGACATCGGATTCTCCTAGGTGCGGCGCGCCGGACGCGCGCGCAACGCGTGCCGTATCGCGACGCAGCACGAACCGGCCGGGGGTAGCGGGAAGTACGTGACGGTGAGCATATGACGCGTCATCTTCTGCCCAGACAGATAAATAAGCGAATGTTTAACCTAGACATCGCATCTCGCATCGCATCAGCAGCCCGGCTCGCCGGACGAATCGCACGCGAGCGTGCCGGGGCCGTTCGCGATGAAGCGCTGCAGCAGGCCGGTGAGCGTCGCGAGTTCGTCGGCCGAGAAGCCCGCGAGCTGCGCGTTCAGTGCGGTCGCGATCACCGACGGCAACGCGCGGGCGGCGTCGGTGCCGCGCTCGGTCAGCGACAGCTCGATCACGCGGCGGTCCTCCTCGCTGCGCGAGCGCACGATGAAACCCTTGCGCTCGAGACGGTCGAGCAGCCGCGTCATCGAGCCGCTGTCGTATGACATCTTGCGCGACAGCTCGAATGGCGTACGCGCGTAGCCGCGCGACAGCAGCAGGATCACGCCGACTTGCTGCGCGGTCAGGTCGAGCGGCTCGAGCGCACGGTCCATCCGCTCGACGAGCGCCTGACGCGCCTTCGACAGGAAGTAGCCGAGACTCGTTTCCAGCTGGATGTCGTCGGGATCGTAGAGGCCGCCGTTCATTCTCGATTGCGCGCGCTGCAATAGTGCATTGTTGGGAAAACGCGACCAGTATCTTGAAAATTAATTGCTTGGTCAATATTATTTCAGGCAACCAGTTACGACGTGCATGTTGCACTGCCGGAGACGATGTTCTGACCTGCCTTGCCCGCGCTGCCGGGCACCCCGAGGATGTTCGCGATGCTGTTCCTGAAAAATGCCGCCGGCGCGCTGCGCCGCACCGTGACCGATACCACCCACCATGTGTTCTCCGGCCCGCACCGCGGCTGGAAGATTGCGCTGTACGTGGCGATGCTGGTGTTGCCGGGCGGCTCGCTCGCGGTACTCGGGTTCGCGTGGTTCGATCAGCGCCGGCAGCGCAACGCGAAGGGCGCCGCGCGCCGCGGCGCACGCAAGTCGGCCGCCGTGGAGCCGTCGTGGCGCCCGGCCAGAGCCGTAGAACCCGTGCCGGCGCGCTGCCACTGACGCGTCGCTGCCGCACGCAATCCGTCATCCCCGCCGTAACGCCCTGTAAACCGGCGCACCGCGCCGGTAACACATTCCTGCTGCCGCGCACCGTACCCTAACGACTGCGCAGCTTCCCCGCCGTCAGTTACCATTTGTCCGCCTGCGGTCGCCCGGCCGCATCGCGCGCCCGTCCGCCGGGCCGCGTCCAGACAGGAATTACACGATGCCGTACGCCCCATCCCCGCGCGCCCGTCGCCCGCTGAGTGCCGCCGTCGCCTTCGCGACGGCCGTGCTGCTTGCCGGCTGCGCCGTCGGGCCCGACTATCACCGCCCCGATACGCCGATGCCGGCCGCGTTCAAGGAAGCGCCCGCCGGCTGGAAGGTCGCGCAACCGGCCGACCGCGCGGACCGCGGCGCGTGGTGGTCCGTCTACGGCGACGCGCAGCTGAACACGCTGATCGACAAGCTCAACGCGTCTAACCAGACTGTCGCGCAATCGGCGGCCGCGTACCGGCAGGCGCGCGCGCTCGTCGCCGAGGCGCGCGCCGCGTATTTCCCGACGGTGGGCTTCAACGCGTCGGCGTCGCGCGCGCGCACGCCGCGCACGTCGGTGTCGTCGTCGAGCGTTGGCGGCGGCAGTTCCGGATCGATCAACAACAGCTACAGCGTCGGCCTCGACGCGTCGTGGGAGCCCGACCTGTGGGGCAAGGTCAGCCGCACGGTCGGTGCGCAACGCGCGGGCGAAGCGGCGGCCGCGGCCGATCTCGCGAACGCGCGGCTGTCGCAGCAGGCGACGCTCGCGCAGACCTACTTCCAGCTGCGCACCGCCGACGCGCTGCAGAAGCTGCTCGACGATACCGTCGCGTCGTACACGCGCTCGCTGCAACTCACGCAGAACCAGTACGCGCAGGGCGTTGCCGCGCGCGCGGACGTGATCCAGGCGCAAACGCAGCTGCAAAGCGCGCAGGCGGCCGCGATCGAGAACGGCGTCGCGCGCGCGCAGTACGAGCATGCGATCGCGACGCTGATCGGCGAACCGGCGTCGACGTTCTCGCTGCCGCCGATGCCGCTCACGGCCGAGCCGCCCGTCACGCCAGTCGACGTGCCGTCGGCGCTGCTCGAGCGGCGGCCCGACATCGCGGCGGCCGAACGCCGCGCGGCGGCGGCCAACGAGCAGATCGGCGTCGCGATTTCGGCGTTCTTCCCGACGCTCACGCTGTCGGCGCAGGGCGGGGTGCAAAGCTCGGTGTGGTCGCAGCTGTTCACGCTGCCGGCGCGCTTCTGGACGGTCGGCCCGCAGCTCGCGGCGACGCTGTTCGACGCGGGCCTGCGCGCCGCGCAGACCGAGGCCGCGCGCGCGACCTATGACCAGGACGTCGCCGCGTACCGGCTGTCCGTCCTCACCGCGTTCCAGGACGTCGAGGACAATCTCGCGTCGCAGCGCATCCTCGCGCAGGAAATCGACGTGCAGCGGCAGGCGGTCGACAGCGCCGAGCACGCGCTCGCGATCGTGACGAACCAGTACAAGGCCGGCACGGTCGGCTACCTGAACGTGCTGACCGCGCAGACGACCGCGTTCAACGCGCACCAGAAGCTCGCGACGATCTCGGGACAGCGGATGGTGTCGTCGGTCGGGCTCGTGAAGGCGCTCGGCGGCGGCTGGGACGCGTCGCAGATGGCGCGCGAGACGGG
>NZ_JAAGPL010000244.1:0-11380 GCF_017104785.1 Burkholderia sp. Ac-20353
GCGGCGTCAAGCGCGTCGTTGCGACCGACCAGGATCCGCGGGCGCTCGCGTGCGCGCGCGAAAACGTCGAGCGGCTCGGCTATGCGGCGCAGGTCGACGTCGTCGAGGCCGACCTGTTCCCGGCCGGCCGCGCGCCGCTCGTCGTCTGCAATCCGCCGTGGGTGCCGGCGCGGCCGAGCGCGCCGATCGAATACGCGGTCTACGATCCGGACAGCCGCATGCTGCGCGGCTTCCTCGCCGGGCTCGCCGCGCATCTCGAGCCGGGCGGCGAAGGCTGGCTGATCCTGTCCGATTTTGCCGAGCATCTCGGCCTGCGGCCGCGCGACACGCTGCTGCAGTGGATCGACGAAGCGGGCCTGGTCGTGCTTGGCCGCGACGATATCCGTCCGAAGCATCCGAAGGCGGCCGACGCCGACGATCCGCTGTACGCGGCACGCCGCGCCGAAGTCACGTCGCTCTGGCGGCTCGGTGCGCGGGCTTGATCGCGCGGTCTCGGCGGGCTTGATCGCGCATTTTCGCGAGGTTTCGCGCGTTTGTCGGTAAACTGACGCCATTCCTCACGATTTTCCGCCGCCGGGCCGCGCGTAACGACCGCGGCCCGGCGCCGTTCCACGATGTCGAACAAAACCCACGAAATCCGTCCGGAGCAGTCTGTCGAGCTGCTGAAGGAACTGCACATCCTGACCCGCGACGGCAAGCTGAACCAGGACAGCCGCCGCAAGCTGAAGCAGGTGTACCACCTGTACCAGTTCATCGAGCCGCTGCTCGCGAGCGTGCAGGCCGACAAGGGCGGCGTGACGCTCGCCGATCACGGCGCCGGCAAGTCGTATCTCGGCTTCATCCTGTACGACCTGTTCTTCAAGCAGCAGCCGGGCCACGGCACGCCGGCGTTCGCGTCGCATATCTACGGGATCGAGACGCGCGAAGAGCTAGTCGCGCGTTCGGCCGACCTCGCCGCGCGCCTCGGTTTCGGCGGGATGTCGTTCCTGAACCTGTCGGTCGCCGATTCGATCACGTCGCCGCGGCTGCCCGAGACGATCGACGTCGTCACCGCGCTGCATGCGTGCGATACGGCGACCGACGATGCGATCCGCTTCGCGCTCGCGAAGCACGCGCGCCACATCGTGCTCGTGCCGTGCTGCCAGGCGGAAATCGCGGGCGTACTGCGCAGGAACAAGGGCAAGTCGCTCGCGAGCGCGCTGACCGAGGTGTGGCGGCATCCGCTGCACACGCGCGAATTCGGCAGCCAGATCACCAACGTGCTTCGCTGCCTGCAGCTCGAAGCGCACGGCTACCAGGTCAGCGTGACCGAGCTGGTCGGCTGGGAGCACTCGATGAAGAACGAGCTGATCATCGCGCAATACAAGAACCTGCCGCGCAGGCGGCCGAGCGAGCGGCTGAACGAGATCCTCGACATGTTTGGTCTTGCCGAACTGCACGAGCGGTTCTTCGTGCCGCAGCGCACGGAGGCCGCCGGCGAGGAAACGGCACCGGCCGCCGACTAAGCCGCCTGTCGGCCGGACGCCGCACCGCGCATCGCTCGCGGCGCGCGAACGCGTCGCCCGATCCCGCCGGACTTGCCGGACTCGCCAGACGGTCGCTCAGACGTCGTCGCCGGGACGGCTCATCCAGTCGCGCCAGCCGTCGTGGCCGAGGCGCCGCAGCGTTTCCTGGTTCTTCTCGTAGATCGCGGACGCGTCCGGGAACGCGTCGGCCGCGCGCGCGATGCTGTCCTCGCGCAGCAGGTGCAGGATCGGGTACGGCGCGCGGTTCGTGTAGTTCTCGATGTCGTCCGGCGCGCTGCCTTCGAACTGGTAGTCCGGATGGAAGCTCGCGATCTGCAGCACGCCGTCGAGCTTCAGCTGGCTCACGAGCCGCTCCGCGAAGAACAGCGCATCGTTGTAGTCGACAAAATCCGCGAACGCATGCGGATAGATCACAAGCGTCGTGTCGACCTGCTGCGGATCGGCGGCTTCGAGCAGGCGGAGTTCGGTTTCGAGATCGGCGAGCGCGTCCTCGAGCGTCGTCGCTTCGCTGATCGCGTAGCGCACCTGGTCCTTCACGTACACGCTCTTCGCGAACGGGCACAGATTGAGCCCGATCACCGCGCGCGCGAGCCAGTGCCGGGTGGCGGCGAGGATGTCGTCGTGCGCGCAGTCGTGCGTGGCGGGGCGGGTGTCGGTCATGGCAGTGCGGAACGGGCGGGGAAGGGCCGCATTTTAGCGGGGGCGGCGTGCGACGCGTGTCGGAGGCCGGCGGCGCGCGCCGGCCGGTGCCGCGCCGCTCAAGCGCAAGCGGTCTCGATCAGCTGCGTGACGAGCGTCGGTGCGGTGCCGATCGGCGTCTCGCCATGCCGATACGTCTGGCTTGCCGCATAGATGCCTTCGATCACCAGCGCGAGCGAATCGGCGAGCCACTTCGGCTGCCGCGCGCCCGCGCGTTCGCACAGCTCGACGAGCCGTGCCATCAGCCGTTCCTTGTTCTGTGCGACGCGTTCGCGCGCCGGATGCGATGCGTCCGGAAATTCCGCCGCGACGTTCACGAACGGGCAGCCGCGGTAATCCTTCTGCGACGCACGCTCCGCGAGGTCGACGAAATACTGGATCAGTTGCGCCTTCGGCTGGCCGGGATGCTTCGCGACGCTCGTGTCGAAGCGCTCGAAGAAGCACGCATCCATGCGCTCGAGATACGCCAGGATCAGCTCGTCCTTCGATGAGAACTGGCGATACAGGCTCATCTTGTTGACGCCCGCGAGTTCCACGACAGCCTCGACGCCGACCGCGCGCACCCCTTCCTTGTAAAACAGCTCCTCGGCGGCGCGCAGCAGTTGCTCCTGCGCGGTGGCGCCCGCGATCGGCCGCCGGACGCGCCGCGACGCGGGTTTGGAGGCTTCGATATCGGACATGTTGCTCTCGGCTGCGAAATTGAATGCTTGACATGTTACCGACTGGTCACTACGATCGCAACACAATTGTGACCGATCGGTAACAATGCGGTCGGATCGAACGCGAATGTGGTGCATCGGACCGGAGTCGGCGTTGACGCGCTGGTTCCGGTCGACACGGGAGACTCTGGACATGAACTGGGCAGCAACACGAATCGGCGGGCGGTTCCACTACGGATGGCTCGCGGCGGCGGTGGTATTCCTGATCCTGCTGGCGGCGGCCGGCACGCGCGCGACGCCGAGCGTGCTGATGGTGCCGCTCGAGCGGGAGCTCGGCTGGAGCCGTGCGGCGATCTCGCTCGCGATTTCGGTGAACATCGCGCTGTACGGGCTCACGGGCCCGTTCGCGGCCGCCGCGATGCAGCGCTTCGGGCTGCGGCCGACGATCCTGACCGCACTCGTGACGATGAGCGCGGGCGTCGCGCTGTCGTCGATGATGACGCAGAGCTGGCAGATGGTCGTGATCTGGGGCCTGATGGTCGGCAGCTCGACGGGCGTCGTCGCGCTGACGCTGTCGGCGACCTTCGTCACGCGCTGGTTCCATGCGCGGCGCGGGCTCGTGATGGGCGTCCTGACCGCGAGCACGGCCACCGGCCAGCTCGTGTTCCTGCCGATGCTCGCGGCGATCGCGCAGCACCACGGCTGGCGGCCGGTCGTGCTGGTCGTCGCAGTGGCGACGGCGATCGTGATTCCGCTCGTCGCGCTGCTGCTGCCGGAGCGTCCGGCCGACGTGAAGCTGCGTCCGTACGGCGAGCCGGCCGATGCGCCACCCGCGCCCGACGCGACGAAGGAGAACCCGCTCGCGGTCGCGTTCCGCACGCTGCTCACGGCGAGCCGCTCGCGCGATTTCTGGCTGCTGTTCTTCAGCTTCTTCGTCTGCGGCGCGAGCACCAACGGTTACGTCGGCACGCACCTGATCGCGATGTGCAGCGATTACGGGATGACCGAAGTGCAGGGCGCGTCGCTGCTCGCCGCGATGGGCGTGTTCGACCTGTTCGGCACGACGCTGTCGGGCTGGCTGTCCGACCGTTACGACAATCGCGTGCTGCTGTTCTGGTATTACGGGCTGCGCGGGCTGTCGCTGATCTACCTGCCGCATGCATTCGGCATCGATTTCTTCGGGCTGCCGCTGTTCGCGATGTTCTACGGGCTCGACTGGATCGCGACCGTGCCGCCGACCGTGCGGCTTGCCACCGACGTATTCGGCAAGGCCGCCGCGCCGGTCGTGTTCGGCTGGATCGTCGCGGGCCACCAGCTCGGCGCGGCGTTCGCGGCGCTCGGCGCGGGCATGCTGCGCGCAAGCCTCGGCACCTATACGATCGCGTCGATGATATCCGGCGGGCTGTGCATCGTCGGCGCGCTGATCGTGCTGCGCATCAACCGCGGTGCGTCGCGCACCGCGGCGCAGGCGGTCTGACGCGCGTCGCGCATCGGGTAACGGGGCAGCGGGTCACGGCGCACCCGGGCACGCAGGCGCGCAAGCGGTTATGCTTGCGATTCGCCCGGCGTTCGCGCCCCTTCATCGATGTCAGCGAGGATCCGCATGTCTGTCAAACCTGCTCCCACCACTGTTTCGATCCACGAACTGATCGCGGGCCGCTGGAGCCCGCGTGCCTATTCGAATGCGCCGGTCAGCGCCGCCGACCTGCATGCGGTGCTGGAGGCGGCGCGCTGGGCGCCGTCCGCTTACAACGTGCAGCCGTGGCGCTTCATCGTGTTCGACCGTACCCACGATGAAGCGGCGTTCAAGCGGGCGTTCGCGACGCTGGTGCCGTTCAACCAGGGCTGGAACGCGCCCGGCCAGGTGCTGATCGCGGTCACCGCGCACACGCTCACGTCGAAGGGCGAGCCGGCGCCGACCGCGCTGTACGACGCGGGCGCCGCGGCGATGGCGCTGGTGCTGCAGGCGCACGCGCTCGGGCTGGCCGCGCACCAGATGAGCGGCTTCGACGCGAATGCGTTCCGCGCGGCCTTCGCGATCCCCGCGGACGTCGCGATTCCGGCGAT
Organism: Burkholderia sp. Ac-20353; assembly: GCF_017104785.1. NCBI lineage: Bacteria > Pseudomonadati > Pseudomonadota > Betaproteobacteria > Burkholderiales > Burkholderiaceae > Burkholderia > Burkholderia sp. Ac-20353. Next base: position 4,952 of record NZ_JAAGPL010000244.1, read on the forward strand.
GATCGCGCTCGGTCATTACGGCGACATCGACAAGCTCGACCCCGTGCTGCGCGATCGCGAGAAGGCGCCGCGCACGCGGCATCCGCTGGGCGAGGTCGTGTACGCAGGGGCGTGGAAGAAGAGTTTCGGGTCGGCGGCCTGACAGCGGCGGCCGGTTTGCCGCAGGCCCGGCCGGACGATCTGGCCGACGATATGGCCCCGGGCGGGATCCACCGGTCGGGGGCCGCCCGCCGGTTGTGATCCCGCGGGCTTCATGTTAAAAAGCCCCTCCTTTCCGTTTTCGCGCCGGCCATGCGGCGGCACCTTCCCATGACTTACTGCGCGATCGACTTCGGTACGTCCAATTCCGCTGTGGCGCTGCCCGACGGCGACGGCATGCGCCTCGCGCCCGTCGAGGGCGATCACCTGACGCTGCCGACCGCCATCTTCTTCAACAACGACGAGGAAACGGTCGAATACGGCCGCACGGCGCTCGCGTCGTACATCGACGGTTTCGATGGCCGCCTGATGCGCTCGATGAAGAGCATTCTCGGTTCACCGCTGGCGGAGACGACCACCGATCTCGGCGACGGCTCCGCGATCGCGTACACGGACATCATCGCGCGCTTCCTCACGCACCTGAAGCGCAAGGCCGAAGCGTGCGCGGGCGCGCCGATCGGCCGCGCGGTGCTCGGCCGGCCGGTGTTCTTCGTCGACGACGATCCGCGCGCGGACCGCCTCGCGCAGGACCAGCTCGAAGCCGCCGCGCATGCGGTCGGCTTCGCCGACGTGCAGTTCCAGTACGAACCGATCGCTGCCGCGTTCGACTACGAGTCGCGCCAGAGCGCGGAGCGGCTCGTGCTCGTCGCCGACATCGGCGGCGGCACGTCGGACTTCTCGCTGGTGCGGGTCGGCCCGGACCGGATGGCGCGCCTCGAGCGCAAGGACGACGTGCTCGCGCACCACGGCGTGCACGTTGCCGGCACGGATTACGACCGGCGCGTCGAGCTGTCGGCGATCCTGCCCGCGTTCGGCTACCGCTCGCTCGACCCGGAAGGGCGCGAGCTGCCGAACCGGACCTATTTCGATCTCGCGACCTGGCACCTGATCAACACGGTCTACACACCGAAGCGTCTTGGCGAGCTGAAGCTGATGAAGCACCTGTACCGTGATGTGCGGCAGTTCGACCGGCTCGTGCGGGTGGTCGAGTTGCGGCTCGGCCATGCGCTGATGGCGCGTGCGGAAGAAGCGAAGATCGGCGTCGCGGCGGGCGGGGACACGATGATCGACCTGAACGATGTCGAGGAAGACCTGCAGATCGCGTTCGACGCGGACCGCCTTGTCGACGCGAGCCGCGACGACACCGCGCGGATCGTCGATGCCGCGCGCGAGACGGTGCGGCTCGCCGGCATCGCACCGCGCGACGTCGGCGCGCTGTACTTCACCGGTGGCTCGACCGGGCTCGCGTTCCTGTCGGGCGCGCTCGCGGCGGCGTTCGCGGATGCGCAGCCGGTGTTCGGCGACCGTCTCGCGAGCGTGGCGACCGGTCTCGGGATCCACGCGCAGCGGCTGTTCGGCTGAACGTCGCCGGTGACGAAATAAAAAAAGCCCCGCCGAAGCGGGGCTTTTTCATTCAGACGAAAACTCGCGCTGAACTTACAGCGGGCGAATGTTCGCAGCTTGCAGACCCTTCGGGCCCGTCTTCACTTCGAATTCGACCTTCTGGTTTTCTTGCAGCGTCTTGAAGCCTTCGACGCGGATTTCCGAGAAGTGCGCGAACAGATCGTCGCCGCCGCCTTCCGGGGTGATGAAGCCGAAGCCCTTAGCGTCATTGAACCACTTGACGGTACCGGTTGCCATGTTACTTGTTCCTAAAAAGATAAAACGGGGCCGAAGCCCATTGGGCGCGGAAATTCAAGGAAGGGGTAATGGGACCAACCGGAGTACCGTTGATGGGCGAACTACGAAAGAACCAATTCACTCGCCGCTTGAAATCCTGCGTGGATCTTTATACGGCGAATTCAGCGCGAGGTCAACCGTATTTCCATGCTCTCAGGGTTATTACGAGTTTAGAGCTTACAAACATTGCAGTTTTCGCGAATTTTTTGTAGGGGGCGATCGATTTTGGCGCAATTGGACAGGTGCAACCGTTAAACTACGCGCCGCGTGGACTGGTTGCTCCGACCGAGCGATCCGTCCCCCCAAGAATGCGTGCGCGGTGCAGTTCGAGTCGATCCCGGGCTGCGGGCCGACCATGCTTTTTGAGACACAGGAGAGGATGTGAAGAGTTCTATTCAACGGAACATCGGCCCGTTTGCACTGATGCTGACGGGGCTGGGTTCGATTATCGGCTCGGGCTGGCTGTTTGGCGCCTGGAAGGCCGCGAAGATCGCCGGTCCGGCGGCGATCTGCGCATGGATCATCGGCGCGGTGGTGATTCTCGCGATCGCGCTGACGTACGCCGAACTGGGCGCGATGTTCCCCGAGTCGGGCGGCATGGTTCGCTATGCGCGCTACTCGCACGGGTCGCTGGTGGGCTTCATCAGCGCGTGGGCGAACTGGATCGCGATCGTATCGGTGATCCCGATCGAGGCCGAGGCGTCGATCCAGTACATGAGCACGTGGCCGTATCCGTGGGCGCACGCACTGTTCGTCAACGGCGAGTTGCAGACGACGGGCCTGCTGCTGTCGGCCGTGCTCGTGGTCGTCTACTTCCTGCTGAACTACTGGGGCGTGAAGGCGTTCGCGCGCGCGAACACGGCGATCACGATCTTCAAGTTCCTGATTCCCGGCCTGACGATCGCCGGCCTGATGCTGTCGGGCTTCCACTCGGAAAACCTGGGTACCGCATCGAATGCGAGCTTCGCGCCGTACGGCTGGTCGGCGGTGCTGACCGCGGTCGCGACGAGCGGCATCGTGTTCGCGTTCAACGGCTTCCAGAGCCCCGTCAACCTCGCCGGTGAAGCGCGCAATCCGTCGCGCAGCGTGCCGTTCGCGGTGATCACGTCGATCCTGCTCGCGCTCGTGATCTACGTGCTGCTGCAGATGGCGTACATCGGCTCGGTGAATCCGGCTGACGTCGCGAAGGGCTGGTCGCAGTTCAACTTCAAGTCGCCGTTCGCCGAACTGGCGATCGCGCTGAACCTGAACTGGCTCGCGATCCTGCTGTACGTCGACGCGTTCATCAGCCCGAGCGGCACCGGCACGACCTACATGGCGACGACGACGCGGATGATCTACGCGATGGAGCGCAACAACACGATGCCGAAGATGTTCGGCAACGTGCACCCGCTCTACGGCGTGCCGCGCCAGGCGATGTGGTTCAACCTGCTGGTCTCGTTCATCTTCCTGTTCTTCTTCCGCGGCTGGAGCTCGCTCGCGGCGGTGATCTCGGTCGCGACGGTGATCTCGTACCTGACCGGCCCGATCAGCCTGATGGCGCTGCGCCGCGCGGCGACCGACATCGAGCGTCCGCTGTCGATCCCGCTGATGAAGCTGATCGCACCGTTCGCGTTCGTCTGCGCGTCGCTGATCCTGTACTGGGCGAAGTGGCCGCTGACCGGCGAAATCATCCTGCTGATGATCGTCGCACTGCCGGTGTACTTCTACTTCCAGTCGAAGGCCGGCTGGAGCGGCTGGGGTGACGACCTGAAGGCCGCTTGGTGGCTGGTCGCGTACCTGCCGACGATGGCGATCCTGTCGCTGATCGGCAGCAAGGAATTCGGCGGTCATGGCATCCTGCCGTACGGCTGGGACATGCTCATCGTCGCGGCGATCTCGCTCGTGTTCTACTTCTGGGGCGTGAATACCGGCTACCGGACCAAGTATCTCGACGAGCGCGAGTCGCACGACGAGATCCTCGAAGGCATCGGTGCCTGACGCATCCTGACCTGCCGCCGGGATCGGCGGCGGCAGGGCCAGCGAGAAAAGCCCGTGCGAGCGTTCTGCTCGCACGGGCTTTTTGCTTTCTGTACGTGCCGGCGGCGCAGGCAGCGCCGCCAGCGGCTGACGCTGACGTTGACGCTTACGCGGCCGCGCCGGCGAACACGTAGTTCGTCATCGCGAGCACGCGCTGATAGGTGCCGAGCGACTGGATGCCGAGCTGGTAATCGTCGTCCGCGGCGCCCAGTGCCGCGAACACCGGCAGCAGGTGCTCGTCGGTCGGGTGCATCAGCGCCGCATGCGGCGCCTGGCGGCGATAGTCGAGCAGCGCGTCGATGTCGCGCGCGGCGAGCTTCGCTTCGAACCAGTCGGTGAATTCCGCGACGCGCGGATCGGCATCCTCGGGCGCCGCGCCGAAATCAGCCGCGCGCAGGTTGTGCGTGATCTGGCCCGAGCCGATCACCATCACGCCTTCGTCGCGCAGCGGCCGCAGCGCGCGGCCGAGCGCGAAGTGATGGGCGGCGTCCGCGCGCGGCTGGATCGACAACTGCGCGACCGGCACGTCCGCTTCCGGAAACATCAGCAGCATCGGCACCCACGCGCCGTGGTCGAGGCCGTGCTCGGTCGTGCCGGTCGCGATGCCGGCCGCGTTCAGCAGGCTCGCCGCGCGCTCGGCGACGTCCGGCGCGCCCGGCGCCGGGTACTGGATCTCGTACAGCGCGCGCGGGAATCCGTAGAAGTCGTGGATCGTTTCCGGATGCTGCGCGACGCTCGCGACCGGCTGCAGGGTGCCCCAGTGCGCGGACAGCATCAGCACTGCGCGCGGACGCGGCAGCTCGGCGCCGAGGTGGGTGAACGCACCGGACGGCAACGTCGGATCGATCGGCAGCGTCGGGGCGCCGTGGGACAGGTAGAGCGACGGCAAGCGGTTCATGATGGTGGTCTGCAGTGATGTTGCCTGTGACTATAGACGCGCACCGGATATTGATAAACGGGCCGATGGGAATTTGATTGACTCTCGCTGGTTGTCAATTGGCCGGGATTGCCGCTTGCAGATCGGGCGTGCGCGCGAAGGTGTGGCGTTCGGTGGAAATGCGTGGTGAAGCGGTTGAAATCGCGGGAATACGACGAAGAAGCGGCGAAGAGGAAAAGAGGCGGCGAAGAAGGAGAAGGCGAGAAGGGGCGCCCGAAATTACTGAGCGTGCCGGATGCCTTCCCACGGCGTGGTCAGCGGTGCGCTCAGCGCGAACAGGTCGAGCACGCGCGCGACCGTCTGGTCGACGAGTTCCTCGATCGTCTTCGGCATCGCGTAGAAGGCCGGCAGCGGCGGAAACACGATGCCGCCCATTTCGGTGACGGCGGTCATGTTGCGCAGGTGCGCGAGGTTGAACGGCGTTTCGCGCACCATCAGCACGAGGCGGCGCCGCTCCTTCAGCGTGACGTCGGCGGCACGGGTGATCAGGTTGTCCGACAGGCCGTGCGCGACGCTCGCGAGCGTCTTCATCGAGCACGGCGCGATCACCATGCCGTCGGTCGCGAACGAACCCGATGCGATCGTCGCACCGACGTCGCGCACCGAGTGCACAACGTCCGCGCGGCGTTCGATATCGGCCTTCGACAGGTTCAGTTCGTGCTGGATGTTGAGCCAGCCGGCGCTCGAAATCAGCAGGTGCGTTTCGACGCCGCCGGCGGCGCGCAGCATGTCGAGCAACCGCACGCCGTAGATCGCGCCGGTCGCGCCGGTGATCGCGACGATCAGGCGGCGCTGCGGCGCGCTGCGGGGTTCCATCGACGGCAGGGGATTACGCGGCAGCGAACAGTTGCTGCAGTTCGCCGGACTGGTACATCTCCATCATGATGTCCGAGCCGCCGACGAATTCGCCCTTCACATACAGCTGCGGGATGGTCGGCCAGTTCGAGAATTCCTTGATGCCCTGGCGGATTTCTTCATCTTCGAGCACGTTGACCGTCTTGAACTGGTCGACGCCGCAGGCCTTCAGCACCTGCACGGCGCGGCCCGAGAAGCCGCACATCGGAAATTGCGCGTTGCCCTTCATGAAGAGCACGACCTGGTTTTCGTCGACGATTTGCTTGATACGTTGTTGGGTGTCCATGACTGACCTTGCGTTGGCGGGGCGTTAGAACGAAATGATAGCGGATTTCAACCGCGCGGGCCGGGCTTGCGCGTGCATCAGCCGGGCAGGCGGCCGCCCGTCGTGCGCTCGATCGCGGCAAGATCGGCGAGCGATTCGACCGCGACGAAACCGTGCGCAGCAAGCAGCGCGCGCACGGCTTCGGCCTGGTCGTAGCCGTGCTCGATCCACAGCGTGCCGCCCGGCTTCAGACGGGCGCCGGCGCCTGCGACGATCGCGCGGATCGCGCTCAGGCCGTCGGCGTCGTCGGTGAGCGCGCCGCGCGGCTCGAAGCGCAGGTCGCCCTGCGACAGGTGCGGATCGTGCTGCGCGATATACGGCGGGTTGCTGACGATCGTGTCGAACGCGAGCGCCGGATCGAGCGCCGCATACCAGTCGCTTTGCAGCAATTGCAGCGGCCCGCCCGGCCGGCGCG
>NZ_JAAGPL010000245.1:0-11481 GCF_017104785.1 Burkholderia sp. Ac-20353
ACGGCCTTCAGGCCCGAGCCGCACACCTTGTTGATCGTCATCCCCGGCACCGCGCTCGGCAGCCCGGCCTTGATCAGCGACTGACGCGCGGGGTTCTGGCCCGAGCCCGCCGCGAGCACCTGGCCCATGATCACTTCGCTGACCTGCTCCGGCTTCACGCCGGCCCGCTCCAGCACCGCGCGGATCACCGTCGCACCCAGCTCCGGCGCCGCGATCTTCGCAAGCGTGCCGCCGAATTTGCCGACCGCGGTCCGCGCGGCCGATACGATCACTACGTCCGTCATTTCACTTTCCTCCGGGACGGCGCGACACGACGCATCGCTACCCGCCCTGTTAAAAAAACTGCGGCGCATCGGACAGCGTGCGCCGCTGTCCGGTTTTCGTCAATCGCGCTGCAACACGTAGCGGCCGGGGGCCGGCTCGATCACCGGGAACTGCGCGGAGCCGAGCTGCGCGGGCGGCGCCACCTTGCGGCCGCCGTACTGGTCGAGCCATTCGATCCACGTCGGCCACCAGCTGCCCGGATGCTCGGTCGCGCCGGCGAACCAGTCGTCGGCCGATTCGGGCAGGCTGTCGTCGTTGACCCAGTAGCTGCGCTTCTTCTTCGCGGGCGGGTTGACCACGCCGGCGATGTGGCCCGACGCGCCCAGCACGAACTTCAGCGGGCCCGTCAGGATCGACGCCGATGCATAGGCCGTCTTCCACGGCACGATGTGATCCTCGCGCGAGCCGTAGATGAACGTCGGCACGTCGATGCGCGACAGGTCGACCGCTTCGCCGCACACGGTCAGCGCGCCCGGCACGCGCAGCCGGTTCTCGAGATAGGTATTGCGCAGGTACCACGCGTACATCGGGCCGGGCAGGTTCGTCGAGTCGCCGTTCCAGTACAGCAGGTCGAACGGTGCCGGCGTGCGGCCCTTCAGGTAGTTGTCGACGACATAGTTCCACACGAGATCGTTCGGGCGCAGGAACGAGAACGTGTTCGCGAACTCGACGCCGCGCATCAGCCCGGGCGGCGTGCCGTTCTTGCCGCCGATCGTCTGCTCGCGCATCTGCACGTGCGCCTCGTCGACGAACACGTCGACGACGCCCGTATCGGAGAAGTCGAGCATCGCGGTGAGCAGCGTCATCGACGCGGCCGGGTGCTCGCCGCGCGCCGCCAGCACCGACAGCGCAGTCGCCAGCATCGTGCCGCCGACGCAGAAGCCGAGCGCGTTGATCTGCTCGCGGCCGCTGACCTGCTGCACCGCGTCGATCGCGGCGAGCAGGCCTTCGTTCATGTAGTCGTCCCAGTTCTTGTGGGCAACCGACGCGTCCGCGTTGCGCCACGACACGAGGAATACCTGGTGGCCGCACGACAGTGCGTGCGCGACCAGCGAGTTCTCGGGCTGCAGGTCGAGGATGTAGAACTTGTTGATGCACGGCGGCACGATCAGGAACGGCCGCTCGAAGACCGTTCCCGTCTTCGGCTGGTACTGGATCAGCTGGATCAGGTCGTTCTCGTAGACGACCGCGCCTTCGGTGCAGCCGAGATTCTTGCCGACCACGAACTGCGATTCGTCGGTCTGCGAAATCTTGCCGCGCTGCATGTCGCCGAGCAGGTTCATCATCCCCTGCCGCAGGCTCTCGCCCTGGGTCTCGAGGATCGATTTCTGCGCGTCCGGGTTGAGCGCGAGATAGTTGCTCGGGGCCGCCGCCGCCGTCCATTGCTGGACCGCGAAGCGGATCCGCTCGCGGGTCTTCGGATCGGTCTCGAGCGCGTCGGCGAGCTCCTGCAGGTAACGCGCATTGAGCAGGTACCACGCCGCCGCGAACGCATGCGCGGGCGACGCCTTCCATGCGTCGCCGCTGAAACGGCGATCCTTCAGCTCAGGCGCCTCGAGCGTCGTGCCGCTCGCCTGCTGCATCAGCGTCATGCAGTCGCGCGCATAGTCGGCCTGCAGCTTCTGCAGGCGTTCCGGCGGCACCGCGGCCACCGGCAGCTTCATGCCCGCGAACGGCGACGCCGCTGCGCCGAAATCGGGCATCGACGGCACCTGGAACGGAAACGATTTGGGGAACTGAAATGTCGCGAACGGGTTCGTTGCGGCCGACGCGGTCGCGGCCCGAGCCGGATCCGCAAAGCCTCGCCACGCGGTCAACCACGCCTCGAACATCTGCTGCATCGGCTGGACTGCCTGGTCGAATGCCTGGCGGCCAGCGGAAGTGTCCGCCTGTGCGGACGTCGACGAGTTTTTCGATGCTGTCATTACCTGCCTTACCGGTGATTCCTGAGCGTCTATCGTGGAAATCCTGCTCGCGGCGCGGCATGCCGGCCAAGCGAGCCGGGCCGTCATGCTCTGGAGAGGCATCTCCAGATTCTGCCGCAGTGCGGTATTTTTATCATTATCGTTTTCCCCATGTGAAGCACTGCGTCAAACCATTGTCGTTTTCAGCACGGAGATAATCCACGCACAACAGGCGGGACAAGGCTTCCGGCGAACGGGAAAACATTTTGATCCGCTTGACTTCGCTTTTTTTCATTCGATCGCGCAAGCAACGCCGAAACGCCGCGTAAATATCGAGATAAATCGATTCTGCATCGCAGCAAGCCTGCGCGCCAAATAAATCAATCGGCGAGCCAGATGGCCGCGGCCATGCGGCCCGTCACCCGGTCGCGCCGATACGAATAGAAGCGCGCCTGCTCGGTGACCGTGCACGCGCCGCCACCGCTCACGTGCGCCACGCCGGCGCGCGCGAGTCGCAGCCGGGCCAGCGCATAGAGATCGGCAAGATACTTGCCGGGCGCGCCGTCGATCGCGACGAACGCATGCCGGGTTTCATCATGCTCCGACTGCGGGGCCGTGTCGAGAAACGCGTCGCGCACGTCCGCGCCGACCTCGAACGCGCGCGGGCCGATCGCCGGCCCGAGGAACGCGCGCAGGCCGTCCGGCGCGCCGCCGGCAAGCGCCGCCACGCGCGCCGCGGTGTCCTCGACGATGCCGGCCGCGAGCCCGCGCCAACCTGCGTGCGCGGCGCCCACCGCGCGCCCCTGTGCATCGCACAGCAGCACGGGCAGGCAGTCGGCGACCATCACGACGCAGATCGCATGCGCGCGGTCCGTCACGCTCGCGTCGGCCTGCACCGGCGCGGTGGAAGCGGGATCGGCCGCGATCACTTCATCCGCGCGCACGACGCGTGCCCCGTGCACCTGCTCGAGCCACGCCGCGCGCGGCTCGCCCGCGAGCGCCAGCAGTCGCGCGCGGTTCTCGGCGACATGTGCCGGATCGTCGCCCGTGTGCAGGCCGAGATTCATCCCGCCCGGCAGCGCGGCGCCCGCCTGCCAGCGCCCGCAAGGGCCCTCGCTGACCCCGCCGTCACGCGTCGTGATCAGCGCGCGCACGCGCGGCGACACCTGCCAGTCGGGCTGCACGCAGTCCTGCCACGTCAATGGCGCCAGATTCGTCATCGGCACTCACTCCTCCTCATCGTCCTGATACGGCTCGTCGTCATACTCGCCGCCGAAATCGTCGTCGTACGCCCCTTCATCGTCGAAATCGGCGTTGTCCTGCCCGAATCCGAGCGCCTCGACGAGCGCGGTCATGTCGTCCGGCAGCGGGCAGCGCCATTGCATCGTCCTGCCCGTCACCGGATGCACGAGACCGAGCCGCCACGCGTGCAGCGCTTGCCGTGCGAAGCCGTCCGGCAGCGGCTGCACCGACCGCTTGCCGCGCGCGCGCCCGTAGACAGGGTCGCCGAGCAGCGGATGCCCGGCGTGCGAGCAATGCACGCGGATCTGGTGGGTCCGGCCCGTCTCGAGATCGCACTGGATCGCCGAAACCGGCTGACGTTGCCACAAACATGTGTCAACCGTGCGGAAATGCGTGCGCGCGGGCTTGCCCGACTCGCCCGTCACGACCGCCATCCGGGTGCGCTCGCGCGGATCGCGGCCGATCGGCGCGTCGATCGTGCCTTCTTCGGGCATCGTGCCCCACACGAGCGCGAAGTAGCGGCGCTTCACGGTGCGCGCCTGCAGCTGGCGGACGAGATCGGTCTGCGCAGCCAGCGTGCGCGCGACCACCATCAGCCCCGACGTTTCCTTGTCGAGCCGGTGGACGATGCCGGCGCGCGGCAGGCCGGCCGCCGCGTCGCCGTAGCGGTGCAGCAGCCCGTTGAGGATCGTGCCGCTCCAGTTGCCCGCGGCGGGATGCACGACGAGACCCGCCGGCTTGTTGATGACGACGAGCGCGTCGTCCTCGTAGACGATGTCGAGCGGCACCGGCTCCGGCGTGAACGCGAGTTGCTCCGGCAGCAGGTCGGGCACGAGCTCGATGGTCGCGCCGAGCGGCACCGGCTGGCGGACCTTCGCGGGCGCGCCGTCGATGCGCACCCGCTGGGCGTCGATCCAGCTCTGCAGCCGGCTGCGGGAGAATTCGGGAAAGAGCTGGGCGAGCGCCTTGTCGAGGCGTTCGCCGGCCAGCGACGCGGGAACTTCGACGACGCGCGGCGCTTCGTCGGCCGCGACTGGCGGCACGACGGACGACTGCAGCGCGTCGCCGGTCAGATCATCGTCGAGCGAATCGCCGGAAGCGGCGTCGGCTGGCCGATCGCTTGGGCTATAATCTTCGCGATTTGACTTGCCCGGCTGGGCATTCTGCGAACTTGAACGGGTCATTTAGACTGGGTCACCGAGACTTGAAGCTAGGACATGCGAGCATGATGAATTCGACCAAACGTGCGGCAAGAACCGTCGTCGCCCGGGCCACGGCGGTTGCAGCCGCGGCCCTCATCGCGGGCTGCCACGGCTTGCCGCAGAAGCAGGACGAGACAGCGACCTGGTCGAGCAACAAATTATACTCAGAGGCCCAGGACGCGCTGTCCGGCGGCGACTGGGGCAAGTGCGCGAAATACTTCGAAGCGCTGCAGGGTCGCGACCCGTTCGGGCATTTCGCGCAGCAGGCGCAGATCAACGTTGCATACTGCAACTGGAAGGACAACGAAGCGGCGGCCGCCGACCAGGCCATCGACCGCTTCATCCAGCTCCACCCCGATCACCCGGATATCGCGTACGCGTACTACCTGAAGGGGATGATCCACTTCAACGACGACCTGGGCCTGTTCGGCCGCTTCTCCGGCCAGGACATGAGCGAACGCGACCCGCAGGCGCTGCGCGAGTCGTACGATGCGTTCAAGATCGTCGTCGATCGTTACCCGAAGAGCAAGTACGCGCCCGACGCCGCGGCCCGGATGCGCTACATCGTCAACGCACTCGCGTCGCACGAAGTGCATGCCGCGGACTACTACTACCGCCGCGGCGCATTTGTCGCAGCGATCAACCGCGCGCAGCTCGCGATCAAGGAATACAAGGGCGCGCCGGCGATCGAGGATGCGCTGCACATCATGATCCTGTCGTACGACAAGCTGAACCAGCCGCAACTCGCCGAGGACACGAAGCGCGTGCTCGCAGGCACGTTCCCGGACAGCCCGTACGTCACGGGCCACGCGCGCCCGGGCGCGAAGAAGTCGTGGTGGCAGTTCTGACCGACCGGGTCGGATCCAGCAGCACCCAGCAAAAAACCGGCCCTTGCGGCCGGTTTTTTTGTCCCGGTCTAATCCCCGTCTTGTCCATGTCGACCGGCCGCAACGCACCGCACGCGGCCAGCCGGCGCGCAGCGATTACACGCGCTTGGCCGCCCGGTGTTCGGCGAAGAACTCCTCGACGACCTCGATCTCGCGGGTGCGCTTGAACGGCGGCAGGCTCTGCCAGATCCGGCGCCCGTAGGGCTTGTCGACGAGCCGCGTGTCGCAGATCATCAGCACGCCGCGATCCGTTTCCGCGCGAATCAGGCGACCCGCGCCCTGCTTCAGCGTGATCACCGCCTGCGGCAGCTGATGCACGGCAAACGGGCTCAAGCCCTTCTTCGTCAGCGCCTCGAGGCGTGCGGCCAGCACCGGATCGTCGGGTGGCGCGAACGGCAGCTTGTCGATCACGACGAGCGACAGCGCGTCGCCGCGCACGTCAACGCCTTCCCAGAAGCTCTGGCTGCCGACGAGGATCGCGTTGCCGTACGCGCGGAAGCGGTCGAGCAGCTCGGTGCGGCTCGCATCGCCCTGCACGAGGAGCGGCGTATTCCAGCCGCGCGATTCGATCACGTCGCGCAGCTTCGCGGCGATCCGGTCGACCGCGCGCAACGTCGTGCACAGCATGAATACGCCGCCGCCCGACGCCTCGATCGCCGGCAGCGCGGCGTCGAACACCGCATCCGTGAACGCCGGCGACGACGGCTGCGGCAGGTTGCGCGGCACGTACAGCAGCCCCTGCGTCTGATAGTCGAACGGGCTCGCGAGCGTCATCGAACGGCGCGAGCTGAGCCCCATCTGTGCCGCGTAGTGCGTGAAATCGCCACGCACCGACAGCGTCGCCGACGTGAAGACCCAGGCACGCGGCACGCCGGCACGCTGTTTCGCGAAGATCGGCGCGACCGACAGCGGCGTTTCGTGCAGCTGGACGGTATGCGAGAACACCTCGACCCAGCGCACTTTCTCGTTGAGGTCGTCCCCCGCGCCGGCCGTCGGCCCGGACGCTTCGGCCTTGGCGGCCTCCTGTGCGGCGCCCGGCGCGACCCAGCCGGCCAGCAGATCCTGCAGCTCGCGCGCGCGCCGCAGGCACGCGCCGAGCGACTCCGCCCGCTCGGCCTGGCTAGCAAGCGCCGCTGCGAGCGCATCGAGCGCGGCCTCGAGCGCGTCGAGCGCACCGAACATCGGGTGGTCGTCGCCGAGCTGCGCGAGCGACATGCGCACGATCGTGTCGTCCGCGAACGCGAGCCGCAGATCCCGCGCCGCGCGCTCGAGCGCGCCGCCGAGCTTCACCCACTCGACCGCATCGCGTGCGTGGCTCAGGCCTTCCGCAACGGTGTCGCGCGCGAGCTCGAGGATCTGCGTCGTCGACAGCGTCTCGCCGAAGAACAGCGTCGCCGTCTCCGGCAGCTGGTGCGCTTCGTCGAAGATGATCGTGTTCGCGGTCGGCAGCAGCTCGGCCATGCCGGTGTCACGCAGCATGATGTCCGCGAAGAACAGGTGGTGATTGACGACGACGATGTCGGCCTGCTGGGCCTCGCGCCGCGCCTGCATCACGAAGCAATCCTTGTAGTGCGGGCATTCCTGGCCGAGGCAGTTGTCGCGGGTCGACGTGACCATCGACCACACGGGCGACGTCTCCGGCACGCTCGCGAGCTCGGCCTTGTCGCCGCTGCGCGTGATCTTCGCGAAGCGGACGATTTCCTGCAGGTAGGCCGTGTCCTGGCGCGACGGCAGCCGCCCGTTGTCGGCCGTGCGCTGCAGGTAGTAGTGGCACAGATAGTTCGAGCGCCCCTTCAGCATCGCGACCGTCACCGGCACCGCGAGCGCGTCGCGCACGGTCGGGATGTCGCGCTGGAACAGCTGGTCCTGCAGGTGCTTGGTGCCCGTCGACACGATGACCTTGCCGCCCCACAGCATCGCGGGCACGAGATACGCATAGGTCTTGCCGGTACCCGTGCCAGCCTCGACGATCAGCGTATTGTCACCGGCATCCGCCGCGTCACCTGCGTCGCTGCCCGCATCCGCATCCGCGCCGCCGTCCGCACCGGGCCCGGCCGCGCCGGGCCCGGCCGCGCCGCCTTTGTCCGCATCGTTCTGCAGCCGGCGTGCCGGACGCTTGCGCGTGTCGAAGATCTCGGGTTCGGGCATCCGGCGCGCGGACGCCTCCATCGCGGCCGCAACCGCGCGCGCCATCTCGATCTGCGACGCACGGGGCCGGTAGCCGTCGAGCGCGCGCGCGAACAGCCCGCCGTCGCCGAAGATCGTGTCGAGTTCGTCGACACGCTTGCGGCTCAGCTCGAAGGCAGCTTCGGGCGCACGAACGCGCCCGGCGGACGAGCTGTCTCGCCGGGCATCGGGGGTGGCTTCAAGCGGTGAATTCAAGGCAAGCGTTCCTGTGTCCAGCGCCCGTTGCGGCGCCGGCGCTTGCCAGGCCGCGCTCAGGCGCGCTTATCCGGTTCCAGCTGCGATTGCAGCATGATGATTTTGTCTTTGGCCGCAAGCTTTTCCTTCTTCAGCCGGTGCAGTGTGATGTCGTCGATGTCGGACCGCCCTTCCTTCAACTCGATCTCGCGAGCGAGCTGAGCATGGAGCTCCTCCAATGAAACCAAACGGTTGTGCAATTCCTGCTGCTGTTCCGCGTGACGGTCTTGCATATGCACCTCCTCATCGAAGCAGCACGCCGGGTTGCACGCCGGCGCGCTCGGGACTGCTGCCCGGATCAACGTTCCAACACGTTACTGCCCCTGCTGCTGTTGCTGCCTGGCCTTCTCGGCCGCTTCCTTCTGCCGCTGTTCCACGTCGGCCTTGTGCTGCGCCGCTTCCTTCTGCTTCTGCTCGTAGCGCGCCGCGTTGTCCGCCCGCTCCTGCGCCTTCTGGGCCGCCTGCTGGTGCGCGGCGTCGAGCTTGCGCTGGAAATCGGCCTGCTTCTGGTCGTAAGCCTGCCGGCTCGCCGCGTGCTGCGGGCCTTCCGCGCCACGCTGCGCATCTTTCAGCGCGTTTTGCTGCTGCTTGTCGCGGTACGCGGCCGCGTTGGCCGCTTCGTTCGCTGCGCGCTGCGGCGCTTCCGCTGCATTTTGCGCCTGTTTCAGCGCGAGTTGCTGGTCGCGCTGCTGCGCCCGCACCGCACGCTGCTCGTCGTCGAGCGCCAGCTGCTCCTGCTGGATGCTCGCGCGCTCCGCGCGCATCTTGTCGCGCGCGTCGCCGAGACAGGAATTGACGAAGAACTTGCTGTAGCAATCGTGCTCCGCCACCGCATAACGATAATCGTTTTCGGCCGTGCGGTGATTGAGCACTTTTTGACGGGCGTCGAAATCGGGGGCGGCGCCGTTCGCAACAGGTGCCGAAACGGCGGCAGCCGACGCCTGCGCGTGCGCGCCGGCCGGCCCGAAGGACAAAGCCGCGGTGAGCGCTGCGCCGAGCGCGACGAGAGGAAAACGGGAGGTTGGCAACGTCGTAGGAAAGCTGCGGGACATGTGCCAAATTCTATCACCCCGCGGATGGGCGCTTCGCCATTTATGGCAAAATGCCCCGCTTCACTCACCCGCGGCGTCAGGATCGGCGGGCGCGCAGCGAGAGCCCCGCCACGCGGGCCCCGCCGGCCCCCGCGTCGCGTTTTTCAGCAGGCAGAAGCTTAGCAACGACATGACGGAAAACGTAGCACTCAAGATCGTACAGCGCATCGCCACTGAACTGACCGTCCAGCCGCGCCAGGTCGCGGCGGCAGTGCAACTCCTCGACGAAGGCTCGACCGTTCCGTTCATCGCCCGGTACCGCAAGGAAGTGACCGGCAACCTGGACGATACGCAGCTGCGCCAGCTCGAAGAACGTCTGCTGTATCTGCGCGAACTCGAGGAGCGCCGCGCCACGATCGTCGCGAGCATCGACGAGCAAGGCAAGCTGACCGACGAGCTGCGCGCCGCGATCGACGCCGCCGACAGCAAGCAGGTGCTCGAAGACCTTTATCTGCCGTACAAGCCGAAGCGCCGCACGCGCGCGCAGATCGCCCGCGAAGCCGGCCTCGAGCCGCTCGCGCACGCGCTGCTCGGCAATCCGCTGCTCGATCCGCAGACCGAGGCGGCTGCCTACGTCGACGCCGACAAGGGCGTTGCCGACGTGAAGGCCGCGCTCGATGGCGCCCGCGACATTTTGTCCGAGCAATTCGGCGAGACGGCCGAGCTGCTCGGCAAGCTGCGCGACTATCTGCACAACCAGGGTGTCGTGTCGTCGGCAGTCGTCGAAGGCAAGGAGAACGAAGAAGGCGAGAAATTCCGCGACTATTACGACTACGCGGAAACGATCAGGACCGTGCCGTCGCACCGCGCGCTCGCGCTGTTCCGCGGCCGCAATGCCGGCGTGCTGACCATCAAGCTCGGCCTCGGCGAAGAACTCGACGCGCAGGTGCCGCACCCGGGCGAAGCCATGATCGCACGCCATTTCGGCATCGCGAACCAGAGCCGGCCGGCCGACAAGTGGCTGTCCGACGTGTGCCGCTGGTGCTGGCGAGTAAAGGTGCAGCCGCACATCGAAAACGAATTGCTGACGCAACTGCGCGAGACCGCCGAGACCGAGGCGATCCGCGTATTCGCGCGCAACCTGAAGGATCTGCTGCTTGCCGCGCCGGCAGGCCCGAAGGCCGTGATCGGTCTCGACCCCGGCCTGCGCACCGGCGTGAAGGTCGCGGTCGTCGACCGCACCGGCAAGGTGCTCGCGACCGACACGATCTACCCGCACGAGCCGCGCCGCGACTGGGACGGCTCGATCGCGAAGCTCGCGCGCATCGCCGCGCACACGCAGGCGGAACTGATCAGCATCGGTAACGGCACCGCGTCGCGCGAAACCGACAAGCTCGCGAGCGAGCTGATTTCGAAGCATCCCGAACTGCGCCTGCAGAAGATCGTCGTGTCGGAGGCCGGCGCGTCCGTCTATTCGGCATCCGAGCTCGCCGCGAAGGAATTTCCGGAACTCGACGTGTCGCTGCGTGGCGCCGTGTCGATCGCACGCCGCCTGCAGGATCCGCTCGCAGAACTCGTCAAGATCGAGCCGAAGGCGATCGGCGTCGGCCAGTACCAGCACGACGTCAACCAGCGCGAACTCGCGCGTTCGCTCGATGCGGTGGTCGAGGACTGCGTGAACGCGGTCGGCGTCGACGCGAACACCGCGTCGGCCGCGCTGCTCGCGCGCGTGTCGGGCCTGAACGCGACGCTCGCGCGCAACATCGTCGACTACCGCGACGCGAACGGTCCGTTCCCGTCGCGCGAGCAACTGCGCAAGGTCCCGCGCCTCGGCGACAAGACTTTCGAGCAGGCCGCCGGCTTCCTGCGCATCAACGGCGGCGAGAACCCGCTCGACCGCTCGTCGGTGCACCCGGAAGCGTATCCGGTCGTCGAGCGGATCCTCGCGAAGATCAGCAAGCGCATCGACGACGTGCTCGGCAGCCGTGACGCGCTCTCGGGCCTGTCGCCCGCCGAGTTCGTCGACGAGCGCTTCGGCCTGCCGACGGTGCGCGACATCCTGTCCGAACTGGAGAAGCCGGGCCGCGACCCGCGTCCGGAATTCAAGACCGCGACGTTCCGCGACGGCGTCGAGAAGGTGTCGGATCTGATGCCGGGCATGCTCCTCGAAGGCGTCGTGACCAACGTGGCCGCGTTCGGCGCGTTCGTCGACGTCGGCGTCCATCAGGACGGCCTCGTGCACGTGTCCGCGATGTCGACCAAGTTCATCAAGGATCCGCACGAAGTGGTGAAGGCCGGCCAGGTGGTCAAGGTCAAGGTGCTCGACGTCGACGTCAAGCGCCAGCGGATCGCGCTGACGATGCGTCTCGACGACGAAGTCGGCGCAGGCAGCTCAGCCGGCGCAGGCGGAGCGGCCGCGCGTGGCGGCCAGCAGGATCGCGGCGGCGCGGGCCGCGCGCAGGCGCGTCCG